>JACFND010000087.1 GCA_019455045.1 Flavobacteriia bacterium | reverse complement strand
ATGTTCTTCACGTAGTCAGCGTGACCGGGGCAGTCAACGTGTGCATAGTGACGACCTTCTGTCTGATACTCAACGTGTGAAGTGTTGATGGTGATACCTCTTTCTTTTTCTTCCGGAGCATTGTCGATTTGATCGTAAGCTCTAGCTTCTGACAAACCAGCGTCTGCCAATACTTTGGTAATAGCAGCAGTCAAAGTGGTTTTACCGTGGTCAACGTGACCGATGGTTCCGATATTCAAATGCGGCTTATTACGATTAAAAGTTTCCTTTGCCATTTTAAAAAATAATTTCTATGTTATACTTAATTCTAATTAATCTCAAATACCAAAAAAACCGGTGAATTCTGTTTCATATTCAACTCAGTTTTGTTCTTTAACTGCGATGCTTAGAGCCAATGACGGGATTTGAACCCGTGACCTCGTCCTTACCAAGGAAGCGCTCTACCACTGAGCTACATCGGCAAAAATCTTGAGCGGGAAACGGGACTCGAACCCGCAACATTCAGCTTGGAAGGCTGACGCTCTACCAATTGAGCTATTCCCGCCTGAGACCGGTGAAACCCGGTACTGTTTCTTTTGGTGGGGAGAGCAGGATTCGAACCTGCGAAGGTGAAAACCAACAGATTTACAGTCTGTCCTCGTTGGCCGCTTGAGTATCTCCCCCAAACCTAGACTTTATGAGCCGGCAGAGGGATTCGAACCCACGACCCCGAGATTACAAATCACGTGCTCTGGCCAGCTGAGCTATGCCGGCATTTATCTATGTTTTTATGTAAAAGAACAGTCCGTTTTGTTTAACGGACTGCAAATGTACGAAGTTTTATGTATTCTCCAAATTTTTGGAAAAAAATATTTGAATGCTATCTGACAGCTGATTTTTCCTTCCTTCTGATGATCATTTTCTTGAGTGCTTCAAGTGACAAATCAATGCATTCCTCAAAGGTCTGACCCGATTTCTTAACCACTATGTCGTCGCCCGGAACCTCCAGACGGATGTCAACAAATTTGTTCTCCTTTTCCGATACGTTTTCAACTCTCATTGATACCTGCGCCGATAAAATCTTATCGTAAAATTGTTCCAGTTTACCCAATTTCTTTTCAACATATTCGTCCAGTCCCGGCTTTGCGTTGAAATTCACTGTTTGAAGATTAATTGTCATAATTTTTAATTTTTGTCGCTCCTTGGATGAGCTTTGTTAAACACTTCTTTTAATTGTTCTATGCCACTGTGTGTGTAAACCTGGGTCGCCGCCAAACTTGAATGCCCCAAAAGTTCTTTGACCGCATTCAGATTCGCACCGTGGTTCAGCAGATGAGTGGCAAAACTGTGCCTCAAAATATGAGGACTTTTATTCATCTTCGTACTGACGACACTAAGGTAATTATTTACTAATTTATAAACAAATTTATCGTACAGCGGTTCACCTTTTTTAGTCAAAAATAATGCCTGACTTTTGTCACCAAACAATTCATTTCGCTCTCTGACATAGCCGGCAAGTCTTTCGCACAATTCACCACCGACCGGAATCAGTCTCTCCTTGTTTCTTTTGCCCAGCACCTTCAGACTTTTTTCGTCAAAATTCAAATCGGAAATCTTCAGACCGATCAGCTCTGCCCTACGCATACCGGTCTGATAAAACAATTCGATGATCAGCCGGTCGCGGCGGCCTTCAAAATCATCGGAAAAAATTCCATCGGTTTCAAACAGATTTCGGATCTCATCTTCAGAAAATGGAATCCTCACCTTATTATTATGTTTCAAAGTCGAAATCATAGCCGCTGGCGACTGATCGATTTCCTGAATCTTCAGCAGATATTTGTAATAAGATTTGAGTGAACTGATTTTTCGGTTGATGCTCCGCTCTGAGAAATCGGATTGTGAAAGATGCATCAGAAAGTTTCTGAGATCAAGTTTCTTTGCTTTTGAAATATCGTCCGAACCGTTTTCGACACTGTAGAATTCAACAAAACCGTTCAGATCGTTTTCATAACTCTCAACGGTCCTTGGCGAATACTTTTTTTCAAACTTCAAATAATCAAGAAACTTTTGTACCGACATAAAAAAAGCTGTTCACCAAAGTTAAAAAACTTTGATGAACAGCTGTGTATCTTTACAGTAAAATATTAAGCTTCTTCTTTGCTCTGCATTTGCTGCTTGTATGCTGCTCTTGCTTTCTGCTGTCTTTTGATCACAGAAGGCTTGGTGAACTGTTGACGGCTTCTCAGCTGACGAACCACACCGGTTCTGTCAAACTTACGTTTGTATTTCTTAAGTGCTTTGTCGATTGACTCTCCGTCTTTTACTGTTATTATCAACATAATGATCTCTTATTTTTTAGGTGTGCAAATATAGCAATGATTTTAATAATGACAAATATTTTTTGAGCATTATTTAATTATCTTCAATTCCCCGACAAAAGTTCAGTTTAATCTTTCAGAATATTTCTTCCGATCACCAGTTTTTGAATCTCGGTTGTACCCTCGCCAATGGTGCAAAGCTTGGAATCACGATAATATTTTTCGGCCGGAAAATCTTTGGTGTAACCGTAACCTCCAAAAATCTGAACCGCCTCATTTGCAATTCTCACACAGGCTTCAGATGCATAATATTTTGCCATTGCTCCTTCTGTCGCCATCGGCAGATGATTGTTTTTCAGATAAGCCGCTTTTCTGATCAGCAGTTCAGATGCATCGATTTCGGTTGCCATTTCGGCCAGTTTGAAATTGATCGCCTGGAATTTTGCAATCGGCTGTCCGAACTGATGTCTTTCTTTTGCATATTTCAATGCAGCTTTGTAGGCTCCTTTTGCAATCCCAAGACTGAGTGCAGCAATTGAAATTCGGCCTCCGTCCAATATGGTCAGCGCCTGATGAAATCCGTTGCCGACCTCTCCGAGTCTGTGGCTGTCCGGAACTCTGACATTGTCAAAAATCAATTCCGCAGTTTCGGATGCTCTCATTCCGAGTTTGTTTTCCTTTTTTCCCGAACTGAAACCGGGCATTCCTTTCTCAAGCACAAAAGCAGTCGAATTGTGTTTGGCTCCTTTCTCGCCGGTACGGGTCATCACAACTGCAATGTCGCCGCTGATCGCATGGGTGATAAAATTTTTTGCACCGTTGATAATCCAGTCATCGCCTTCTTTTTTTGCAGTGGTGCTCATACCGCCGGCATCAGATCCGGTATTGTGTTCGGTCAGACCCCAGGCACCGATCACCTGACCGGTCGCCAGTTTGGGCAGATATTTCTTTTTCTGCTCTTCATTTCCAAAAGTCAAAATATGATTGGTGCAAAGCGAATTGTGAGCCGCCACCGACAATCCGATCGACGGATCGATTTGTGAAATTTCATCGATGATGGTCACATATTCGTCATACGACAAACCGCTGCCGCCAAATTCTTCGGGCACCAAAACGCCCATAAAGCCCATTTCGCCGGCTTTTCTGAATACTTCAACCGGAAAATGCTGTGCTTCGTCCCACTCCATGATGTGAGGTTCGATATGCTGTTTTGCAAATTCTCTGGCTGAGTCGGCTATAAATTTTTGATTTTCGGAGAATTCAAAGTTCATTTTTCTGCTTTTTAACTTATAGTCGCCAAAATTAATGATTTTTAAATAAGTACGTATATCAGTTTGGGAAAAACAGAGTTGAACTATCGGATGGGAGTTGAATCGCGTAACAAATGATTAATAAAGGATTCAAGAGAGATAGACCGGAAGTTGTATTGCAATTTACTTCTTGCCGGATATATATTTTCCCTTTATAAGATTTCTCACATACAAATCTAGATTGTTCTGCATCATTTGATTGGTCAGAATAAAGGAGTCTTTGCTTTCAAAACTCTTTAAAACATTGAGCAAATCCGTAAGTTGTTTTTCTGTGAAAAATGCATAAGAGTTGTAAATCGTTTGATTATAATTCTTAAAATTTATACTTCCTAAAATTTCAGAGGTCTTTTCTTTACTCCAATTGTTCTCTTCTGCATATTCAATTACTTTTTTTGTGCAATAATTAATAAAATAACTTTCATGATTGGTAACTCCGATTATTTCATCTATAATTAATTGATTATTGATGTCAGGCTTAGCCATTGGCGGTGGTCCGGCTTGTGCATTTACTTTGAAAAATGCAATGAGCAGAAAAAAATAAAAGTTGTTTTTTAAAAATGTTATCATAATAAGTTTTTGTTTTTAAGTGTTGTGAAAAAGAATGTATGCTATGTTCGACCAGCTTTGCATTTGTGTCGAATTTTAACCAATAAACTTCAATTAAAGAACGAACTTAGAATTTACCGAAAACGTTCAATCGAAGCTATTTACCCGCCATTTCGCCAAGCCGATGTTGGACTAAACCTACGGTAGCCTTCCGCGCTAATCCG
>JACFND010000086.1:2339-4431 GCA_019455045.1 Flavobacteriia bacterium | reverse complement strand
GCAGTCCGATTCGTCCGATGATTTTGGATTCACTCGAGGATTATTTTGAAGTGAAGGATATTGTAATCAATGTGGAGCAGGAAATTGAAGACTAAAATATTGATCAAAGTCAGCTGAACTTCCTTTAAAAACTTTTGTATCAATCACTTTATCACATTTATCAAATCCGAATTAAATTCGGTTCGGTTTTTGACTAAATTTGCATCAGACTCAATCCAAACAATTCTTATGATCAACCATTCGACCCAAACTCCTTTTGAATTCTTACCAAAAAGTGAGGATTTTGTTAAACAATGCTAAATGACTTTTGAAAAAGGATTGCTTTTGTAATTTTGAATTTGGCTGACGATGGTTGGAATGAAATACAGACAGTTTATACACTACACACTGATCCTGTGCACACTGCTGATACAGACTGTAATTCTGCTCTTTTTTTACAACGAATATTTTAACGAAAAAAAACTGACCGCAATCGGAAAACAGCTTGAAGATATCCGGTCGATGAAACTGATGGCAGAGAATTCAAAAGATGAACTGAATCATGCCAGAGACCATCTTCAAAAATATCTGACAAATGAAAATCGTGAAAATCTGGATCTGTATTTTGAATCGCTTCAAAAACTGACTGCCAATATCGAGAAAATCAAAACCGGTGAAAATGATTTTCCTGAATTAATGCCAAAACCCGCCAATGACAGCACAGAAACGCTTGAAATCAATGAACTCAAGACGCTGATTGAGAGCGCTTATGAAGAATCAAAGAAACCGCTTCCAAAACAGCAGCCGCCCGAAATCAAAAAAATCAATCTTGAAAAAAATATTGAGGAATTCGATATCGAAGTCAGCAAAGTGGAGGACAGCGTCAAAAAAAAGAAATTTATTCCGAGAGTAATCGATGCGATCAAAGGCGAGGTACGTGTGAAAACCGATACCGTTTATATCAGTTCGAAATACGGAAGTACGGTCGATACTGCTCAGATCAAACATGAAATCGAAAATACGGTTTCTGAAATCGACAAGCACTATCAGTCCGAAATTCAAAAATACAAAGCCCATCTGTCCAATGTGAATTCAAAAAACAATCGTTTTTATCGGATTTATGACAATCTGATTACGGTCAGCAGCGAACTGATGGATATTTATGACCGTTCGGTTGAGGGATTGAGTTCAAAATTTGAAAACGATTACCGCGAACAGAATTCGATCAATACCAAAATCAGAAAATACACCATCATGGCGCTGATGGTGCTGACTTTCATCGTTTTGATCCTTTTGATGTATTACACCCGACAGCTGTTTGTTTATGAAAAGGAACTCAAACTTGCGAATCAGCGGATCGGTAATCACCTGAATTTCAAAAACCGGATTTTGGGAATGCTCAGTCACGAAATCAGATCGCCGCTGAAAATCATGAATATCTTTATCGACCGAATCGGTCGAAAGACGGATGACCAAAGCATTTTGGAAAATCTGAAATCAATCAAATTTACAAATGATTCGCTGCTGATTCAGGCCAATCAGATTTTGGAATACACAAAAGATCAGACCAAATATCTGGAAATGAATCCGGTGAAATTCAATCTGAAAAATGAAATCGATTCGATTTTGGATATTTTCAGACCTTATATCGAATCTGCACACAACAGTTTTACGATCAGCAATCAACTTCCCGCCGATCAGGAAGTTTTTGCCGATCACGCAAAGATTCATCAGGTTTTTACAAATATTCTCGGAAATGCAACTAAATTTACTCAGAACGGCGAGATCAAAGTCAAGGTCGGTTCTGAACCGGTTGACGAAAAGACTGTGAAAATGAAGGTTTCGGTTGCAGACACCGGAATTGGAATTTCTGAATCTGATATTGAAAAGATTTTTGAACCTTATTACAAAGGTGTGATTTCTGATGAGGTTGAAAATATGGGTGCCGGTCTCGGGCTGAATCTCTGTCGGGAAATCATTCAGCTTTTTGATGGGAATATCAGTGTGAAAAGCAGTTTGGGCAAGGGAACAGAAGTTGAATTTGAAATGAATTTTAGAAAAGCAGATGACTGAATCGGATCAAAATCAAATCAAAGTGCTGCTGGCAGACGAT
>JACFND010000086.1:0-2239 GCA_019455045.1 Flavobacteriia bacterium | reverse complement strand
AAAGCAGATGACTGAATCGGATCAAAATCAAATCAAAGTGCTGCTGGCAGACGATCACAACATCGTCCGTCAGGGCATTCAGTTTATCGTCGATGACATCATTGAAAACCCGATTGTCTTTCATGCTTCCAGTCTGCTACAGATAAAAAAACATCTCGTCGAAAACCAAATCGACATCGCCATATTGGATGCTCAGCTGCCTGACGGGAACTGTATTGAAATTCTGCCCGAAATCAGAAAGCAGCAACCCGATATCCGGATATTGATTTTCACCAGTTTTGATGAGGAAACTTATTCGGTTAAATTTATCAATGCAGGCGCAAACGGCTTTTTGAGTAAATTGAGTGAAGAAGCCGAAATCAGAAATGCCATCCAAAGTCTGATTGAGAAAGGCGAATATTTCCCGCCGCTGACCCAAAGTCTGCTCAGGGTTGCAGCCAACAATCCTAATATTCTGAATCCGCTTCATCAGCTGTCCGAAAGAGAAATGGAGATCGCCGGACTCTATGCCAAAGGACTTGGAAATCTTGAGATTGCAAACCAATTGTCGATTCGACAGAATACGGTCAGCACCTATAAAAAAAGGGTATTTGAAAAACTCAATGTCACAACGCTGGTTGAACTGATCGAGCTGATGAGAATCCACAACCGTATATGATCCTTTCATTTGTAGAAATATATCTACAAAATCTTCGACATTGATCGACCCAAATTTTCAAAAAAACCAAAAACAGCTTTGTTCCTTTGCATTATGAATTTTGCGGAGAGTATAAAAATAGTTGGATTGGTTGGAGCCGGGAGCAGCTCGGAAAGGAAAACGAAGAAAGGAAAACTGCTTCCCGGCTTTATGTTTGAGCGGTTGAAAAGACTCCGAAGAAAGGACTTTGGGGTTCTGATCGGCGCTCAGATTCTGATGTTTGCAGCCATATATGCACTGAATAATTTTCAACCTTATTTTGAAGAACTGCATTCGAAAAGGATGGAAACTTTCGGAGGCCGCTTTCTGATTATCTTTTTACTGTCGCTGTTGGTTTTTCAGGTTTTGTTTCTGTTCTACATCGCCTGGCTGTTTGTCAAATACAAAGCGGTCAAATCGGTTACGGATGAACTGCTTCCCAGCTGTACCGTGATCGTGCCTGCTTACAATGAAGGCGAACTGGTTTATCACACTTTGATGAGCATTGCAGCCGGCAATTTTCCAAAGGACAAAATCGAAGTCATCGCGGTGGACGACGGCAGCAAAGACGACACCTGGGAATGGATTAAAAAGGCAAAAGATGAACTGGGCGAAAGTCTGTGCATCCTTCAGCAGCCGAAGAACCGAGGCAAAAGACATGCGCTCTACAGAGGTTTTCAGACCGGAAAGGGAGAAATCTTTATTACGATTGACAGCGATTCTGTGGTCGAAAAAAACACGATCAGAAATCTGGTCAGTCCGTTTGCGGTCGATGAAAACTGTGGTGCGGTTGCCGGAAATGTCAAGGTTTTGAACAACAATCAGGGAATGATTCCAAAAATGCTGAATGTAAGTTTTGTATTCAGTTTTGAATTTATCAGAGCTGCACAGAGTTCGCTTGGTTTTGTGCTCTGTACGCCGGGTGCCCTTTCTGCATACAAAAGAGAAGCTGTTTTCAATTGTCTCGACAATTGGATCGAACAAAAATTTCTTGGCAATTTCGCCACCATAGGCGAGGACCGGGCGATGACAAATTTTATACTCAAACAGGGTTATGACGTAAAATTTCAGAGAAATGCAAAGGTGCTGACCAATACGCCGACTGCATTCAGAAATCTGCATAAAATGTTCACCAGATGGGGAAGGAGCAATGTGAGAGAAACGCTGATGATGAAGAGCTTTGTATTTAAAAATTTCAGAAAAAAGCACAAGGCCGGTGCACGATTCATTTTTCTGAACCAGTGTGTAAGGCTTTTGGTAGCGATTCCCCTCATGGTGATGATGTTATATTTTTTATTCAGCCATCCGATGCTGTACGTATGTTCGGCGCTCACCGGTACATTTATTTTTTCGAGCATCCAGGTTCTGTTCTTCACAAAGCAGTACAATTTTGTTGACTCGCTTTGGGCTTACCCTTACAGTGTGTTTTATATGTTCGCCCTTTTCTGGATCATCCCGTTTGCAATTGTATCGGTAAAAAACGGCGGATGGCTGACCCGATAAATTTTTCACACGGTCGCAGCCAATGGCGTCCGATGAAATCCATATAGTTTAGTTTAAATA
>JACFND010000023.1:7141-39933 GCA_019455045.1 Flavobacteriia bacterium | reverse complement strand
AGTTTTCATTTTGATTAAACAATTATTAAATTTATAAATTACAAAACTAACGGTTCAAAAGTGATTAGTGAAGAATGACAGGTAATTGGCCTTGTGTGAGATAGCTTGAAATCAAATAATTAGTGAAGAGTGATTAGTAATAAGTAATTTAGTGATTAGTAATTAGCCTTGTAACCTGAAACCTGAAACGTGAAACGCCGAAGGCAAACAGAAACCTGAAACAAAAAATTATCTCATTTCAATATCCCCTAACTTAATTTCCCAAACCGACTTGGTTTTTGAACCGAATTGTTTTTCTTCGGATGTGAAATAAATGGTTTGATTCAGTTTAAAATCCGAAGTTTTGCCGGATTGAGTTACTGATAAAATATAAGAATTTATCCAGCTATTTATGCCGGTTTCACCCGAGTTTTGGGCAGATTTGATTTTGAATTGAATGGATTGGTTTTCGATTTTTGACAGGAAGGTTTCCAATTCAATTTCGGCAGAAGTTGATGCAGTGAAATCCGGGAGTTCCATATCGGAATCGGTAATAAGGAGGATATTTTCACGGATTTGTTTTTTCAGTTCGCTGTTTTTTTCGGCAGAATACAAAGTCAGGTATTCAAAAAAGGATGCGATTTTATTCTGTGAGCTTTCCTGATAAGCCGCGATGCTTTTGGCGGAGAAATTTGCAGTTATTCCCTGTGGAGCAGCGGGGGCTGCCTGTCCGAAAACAAGTTCCGAAATACATAATAAGGTCAATATGATGATAAGCCGTTTCATAATTGTTGGATTCTGATAAAATTTATTTGTTTCTGATTATTCATTTCTATTTTCAGGATTTTCATTTTTTTGGTTTCGGAAGTCGGCACGATTAATTTTCCCGAAAATTCTTTTTTGTTCAAATATTCCGCTCCGAGATTATCTTTCAACAAAACGATGACTTCCAAATCATTGGAAAGAATTTTGTCCAATTTTTCTTTTCGGTCTTCCCAATCTTTCAAATCTGAATGGATATAATTCTTTAAAACCATCGAATAATCTTCGGGTTCCAGAAAAATGGTTTCGTTTGATTTTGAAACATCGATTTCCTTTTTCTCAAAATACGGACTTTCAATCACAATTTTTTCATCTTTTTCACCGATTTCGATTTTTGAATTTTCCACTTTGACCGGAATTTTTTCATTTTCCGAAACTTTATAAGCTTCTACATCCCTGTCGGGAACGGGTTCTTTGGTAAACTTATTTTGTATTTCAACTGTTCTGACTTCGGTTTCCTTTTTCAGCCCGAAATAGATTCCATGACCAAAAACCGGCAGCAGCAAAAGCCAAAACCATTTTCGGTTTAAATGTTTTTCAGCTTGAATTTCGGGTCGGATTTCGTTTTCGACAGAAATTTCTTTCGGCTGATTTTTAAACACAAATTCATTCCAATCAGAAAATCCGACAAAACGCGAAAAAATATCCAGCATATCTTTCCTCGGAAGTTTATCGTTGCTTTCAGGTTTCAGATGGGTATAAATCCACTTTTCGCTGACCTTTTCTTTCAGTTGGATTTCAATTAAATCAATGAGCTGACGGATGTCCTTTGAACTGAAATTCTTCCAGTCACCGCTGAAATACGGATAGGACTTTTGGTAGGTTTCCAAAATCCGCTTTTTCAGTTGCTGAAAATTATCCAATTCATTCATTTATCCGGTTAAAAAGTAAATTGATACTTCAAATATTTCACTGTAAATCTACTGTAAAACTACGGAAAAACTTTACAGCAAAAGGAAAGTGATTGTACAGCAGCAATTTTTTTGTATCGGATTAATCTTGTGGCATAATTTAAAAATCAATAAAAATGAAGACAAATTTTTTTCTTGCCGCTTTATTAATAAGCATTTTCGGTTTTGGTCAATTGGGCGTTTCTTCGGGTTCTTATTCGATGTTTCAGTCCAATGGTTTGGGTTCCTACAATGAACATGGAATGTTGAACGAACGGATGATTATTGTGGAAGATTTTGTGAATTATCACAAACATCAAATCAAAATTCCAACGGACACGAAACCTGCGCTGAGCATTGATTACAACAATTCTCTGCTGGATGATTCGGACAGATTTATCCTTCAAATCGGGATTGCGACGCCATTCAAAGAGAATTTGCCGAAATCCCAAAAGGATGTCAATGTTTCTTTGGTCATAGACAACAGCGGCTCCATGTCGGGTGGAAAGTTGGAGTATGTAAAACAGGCGATGAAAACTTTTATTGGTGAATTGCCCGATGGCGCAAATGTTTCGATTGTGGTTTTCAGCAGCGATGCCGAGTTGCGACAGAAAAATGTGAAACTGACGACCAATCGTTCCAAAATTTATCAGATTATCGATGGAATTTATACCGCAGGTTCAACCAATATCAATGCCGGTATGATGTTGGGCTATGAAGAAATCATCAAAGCACACAAAGCCGGAATGAATTCGCGTCTGATTTTACTGACCGACGGAATGACCAATGCCGGTGAAACCAATCACGAGAAAATCCTTGAAAATTCCAAAAGGTACAATGACGAAGGAATTGAAATCTCTACCATCGGCGTTGGGCAGTACATAGATTTTGATTTGCTGAGAAGTTTGTCCGATTACGGCCGCGGGTCCAATCATTTCATTGGGGAAGCTGAGAAAGATATTCAGAAAGTTTTTATCAGTGAAGTGGAAAATCTGTTGTACAATTTGGGAAAGGATGCAGAAATTACGATTGAACTTCCCGAAGGTTTCAGCATCGGGAAAGTCTATGGTTTCAAACCCGAATTTTTGGCGGACAATATAGTTAGCGTCCCGTTGGAAAATCTGAATTCGGGACAGACGCAGGTAATTCTGATGGAGGTTGAAAAAGGAACTTCCCAAAATCTTGTCATCACAAGCAGGCTGAATTTCACGAAAGACGGAAAACGAATTGAATCAAAAGAAAATGTCCGTTACAGCGGCGCTCAATCAAAAAATACCAACAACGAAATCGCCAAGAATTATTCAATCGCCTTAATGGCCGATGCGCTGAAACAATATGCAGCAGATTATGTAAACGGAAAATCACCGGCTAAAACCAAGATTGAAAATGCGATGAAGTTTGCCGAAAGGAAATCCGACACCAAAGATGAAGATGTCAAAAGAATTTATGATTTGCTGAAAACCTTGTAGCCCGGTTTAACCAAACGAGACCATAAAGTTTCATCAGCGGCAATGCAATTACAAATAGCTATGAATGGGATGTTTGAATTTGTGTTGCCGTTGGTGTTACAAAAAAGTTATCCCCAGCTTTTACTTGTTCTGTCAAAACCTGCGTGCTGATATATGAATTGCTTTCTGTAATGAGCTTTTGTGCAATAAACTGCTTTTGCCGTTCTGTTGACGAATAAGAGTAAATAATAATATTGGTATCAATAAAAACTCTATCGCTCATTGGCTTCTTCTCTGTTAAATCTGAAGTTTTGAGTATCTAAAGAAACAGCACTAAAACTTACTGTTTTGTTTGCTGATTTTTCTTTCTCCTTTTTTCGAAAACGAATAATATTAAGTTTTTCCAACTCCTTTAAGATGTGGAAAGCGCTATCACTCAGAACTTCTAATGTTATGGTTTTCATAATGAAACAAAGATAATAAAAATAAGAATTGAAAACGATTAATCATTTTCCAAGCCAAATGGATCTGTAAAATTTCGGTATTTTCACGCTGAATTTTTAGCGCTTTTTCCCTGCTTTTTTGAGAATTAAGGTTTATATCTTTATCCCAACAGCTTAAACTCAATGCCATGAAAATCAGATCATTCGTTATTCGTCTTGATTCTGATCACTTTTTTAACGATCAGAACAAAATCAATTCATTTTTGGACAGTGTCAATTTTGTCAAATCTTCGGTTTCGTTTATTGACGGAAAATCAAAATTCTGGACCTTGCTGATTCATTACAAAGAATCGGATTCAAAGCCTGAGAATGTTGAATATCAGATTGACGAAATGTCAAAATCAGAAACCGGAATCATTCCGAATTCGGCAGATTTACTTCCGGACGAAAAGAAAATTACAGAACATTTAAAAGAGTGGAGACGTCAGAGGGGAGAAAAGGAGAGACTGCCGCTGTTTATGATTATTACAAATTCGGACATTGAAACCATTGCGAAAAAACAGCCGAAAGATGTAAGCGATTTCTTTGGCCTCAAAGGTTTCGGACAAAGGAAAATTGAACGTTATGGTGAAGAAATCATTGCATTATTAAATTCAATCTAAACTTATTTTATTTTGAAAAAAAAAGAGCTTTTATAATCCTTTTGTTCGGATTGAAAAACTCTTTTTCAGATAGGTTGGTTTTAAGATTTGGGGTTTAGGTTTTCTTGTAATCGGTTGGATAATTTAAAATTGGTAAATTTAGTTTGGTTGCTTTCAACTGCGAATTTCAAATATTTTTTTGCTTACCTGATATTATTTTGGTGTAGTCATTGGGTAGTTTCTCAAACTACCCAAAGGGTAGTCTCGTTTAATCAGCTGTAAATCAATCGAATTGGGGGCTGAAGAAGTTTTGAGCAATAGTGCTTTTGTTGGATGAATTTAATCTGATTTGGCCATCATTTGATCTTTTAAGCCCGAACCTGCTGAATTATTCAAATTTTTATACTTTTTTATTTATTTTTGTTGGCTCTGTAACCTGATGATTTACAGTCTAACCGCCGTTTGTCAATGGTTAGATCGCTGTTAAACAGTTTATTAATTTGAATTAATTGATTTGTTAAAAAAATATTTATTATTGATTTTCCTGATATTGATCTGCGGTAGATTGATTGCACAATCGATTGATCCAAAGGTGATTTATAACAAAATCCAGGACTTGAATCGTGAAAACCGGTTTGAGGAATCAATTATAAAACTTGAAAATATAATTAACTCAGACAACAGCAGTCCGTATGACAAATACCACGCATATTTGTTGAAAGCACAGACTTACAAACGTGTTTTTGATTATTTGTCCACCTCAAAAAATCTTGATCTTGCCTATCAGGAAGGAATGAAAACCGACCACAAACAGGAGGTTGAGACCCGGATTAAAATAGAAAAGATGTTTGTTGAATTTGATCAGCAAAAATACGACAATGTCCGGGACATCATCAGCGATATAAATCCGGACGGGCTAAAACTGGTGGACGGTACCACGCTTGCTTTTTATTACAATATGCTGGCAGCAGCAGAAATGCAGGAAGGAAATTACAAAAAAGCAGAAGATATACTGAATCAGGGCATCGGATTGCTTGAGAAAAATGAACCCCAGCATCTGCCGGCGGTTTATATAAAACTGATAGAACTGGCTGAATTTACAAATGATGAAAAAGCCGCATTGGATGCATTCAGAAAGGGATTGTATTTTTCTGACGAATACAAGATGGGAATTTATAAGGTAAATCTGTACAAACAGCTGAGCCATTTCTATGTTGGGCGTAAAGATTACAAAAATGCATACAATCTTTTTATCATCGGTTCAAATCTGATCGGTTCTTATGATGCGCCCTCAAGAAGCGGCAAATTGAATTCGGTTGAAAAAGAGCTGATGATGGCCAGAAAAGATCTGGAGTTGAGGAACGACAGAAATAAGCTGATTTTTGTCTCAGTGCTCTTAATCATACTGTTCATCCTGATTTGTGTGCTCTTTCAGCTGTTCAGAGTCAATCGGAAATCCAGAAAACTGGTTGAACAGGAGAATGACCGAATCAGAGCCGAGCTTGAAAAACTGACTGACGAACTCGCAAAGAACAATTATTCGGAAAAAGATCTGAGTCGTTACAATCTGACCGAAAGACAGCTTGAAATCATAGAACTGATCAAGGCAGGCAAATCAAACAAAGAAATTGCAGCTGAATTATTTATTTCTGAAAATACGGTCAAATATCACCTGAAGATCATTTACAGTCTTCTGGGAATCGACAACCGGGTCAGACTGAAATAATTATTAGCGTATCATCCGGCAGATCAACTGTCTGAAGATTCAGGATGAAAGCTGCTTTGTTTATGAATTTTACAATTGAAAAATTAAAAAACCCTTCGGAGTATCAAATCTCCCGAAGGGTTTATTATTTATATTGTTCGGTGTTTTTGAATCAGACCGAAAAATACGATTCAGAAATTTACAGACCTGAACCTGAGCAAACCTGCTGCATTGCAGCTTTGATTTCTTCCCAAGACTCACCGTCCATCGGAATGGTTTCTGTCTGACCTGCAACAGTCATTGTGTAGAAATCATCACCTTCGTTATGGCAATAAGTAGCAGTTACGATCAGGTTACAGTCGAAACAATCCGCTCCGCCGTTGTCGTCATCGCTTGAACAGTTTGTAAATGCAAGTGATCCCGCAAGGATCATAAAGATAAAAGCAATCTTTTTCATAATTAATTGATTTTTTTTGGTTTTTAATTGTCGGCAAAAATAATTAATATTTTAAGAATCCAATGAATTAATCCGACTTTAACAAGTACAAAAACAGGATTTTTCACATAAATCCAGAATAAAAAACTGATTTTTCATCGGTTTTGATTCGATTTTCTGCAGATTTGTTTTCAAATAATCATAGCTTTTTTACATTGGTTTCGAAATTTATAAATACTTTAACCGCTTAAAATTTTATACCTCATCCTTATGGGCAAAATTATCGACTTTCTGATGTCAGTCATTTGGAGCACTCCGCTGATCATTCTTTGCATTGCAGCCGGTCTCTATTTCTCAATCCGTACCCGATTTGTACAGATCCGACTGGTCAAAACAATGGTTAAGGAACTGTTCAGAGGACAGAGTTCAGACAAAGGGGTAAGCTCTTTTCAGGCATTTTCGATTGCAATTTCAGGCCGGATCGGAACCGGAAATATCGCAGGTGTGGCAACAGCGATTGCAATCGGCGGACCGGGCGCTGTTTTCTGGATGTGGCTGATCGCATTTGTCGGTGCATCAACTGCTTATGTTGAAGCAACTTTGGGTCAGATTTATAAAGATGTGAGAGGAGGTGAATATCGCGGCGGTCCGGCTTATTATATTGAAAAAGGATTGGGAATCAAATGGTATGCAATGTTTTTTGCGGTCATTACCATGATCAGCTGTGCATTTTTTCTGCCGGGTGTTCAGAGCAACAGTTCGTCTGCCGCGATGAAGCTTGCTTTTAATATTGATCCGCTCTATTCGGGCATCGGAACTGCCGCACTGCTTGGTGTTATCATCTTTGGAGGTGTCCGCAGGATTGCAAAAGCAGCCGAACTGATTGTTCCCTTTATGGCAGGCGGTTATATACTGATGGCTGTGGTGATTATCGGGATGAACATTTCTGAAATCCCTGCGGTATTCAAACTGATTTTCAGCAGTGCATTTGGAATTGATTCAACCTTTGGCGGAATTTTGGGTTCTGCCATTGCGATGGGTGTCAAACGAGGTTTGTATTCAAACGAAGCCGGCCAGGGAACTGCGCCTCACGCGGCAGCTGCGGCTGAAGTTGATCATCCGGCACAGCAGGGACTGGTGCAGGCGTTTTCAATCTATATCGACACTTTGTTTGTGTGTACCGCTACCGCTCTGATGATTCTTTTCTCCGGACTTTACAATGTGGGGGACGGAAACGACGGTTTTCTGGTCAACAAATTGCCGGGCGTTGATTCCGGTCCTGAATTCACACAATATGCGATCAACAGTTTCTTTCCGTCTATAGGGACAGCTTTTGTTGCAATCGCACTTTTCTTTTTTGTGTTTACAACTTTGATGGCTTATTATTATATGGCTGAGACCAATTTGAATTATATGTTCAAAGACAAGATCAATCCGGCGGCACTGCTTGCGCTCAGGATTGTGCTGCTGCTCACTATCTGTC
The DNA here is from genome assembly GCA_019455045.1 of Flavobacteriia bacterium. GTDB lineage: Bacteria > Bacteroidota > Bacteroidia > Flavobacteriales > Weeksellaceae > Moheibacter. Next base: position 32,086 of record JACFND010000023.1, on the reverse strand, counting down.
TGGGCTCGCTCAATACTTCGGGGCGTGCATGGGATCTGGGAGATATTGGTGTCGGTCTGATGGCATGGCTCAACTTCATCGCCATCCTTCTGCTTCAGAAACCTGCAATACGTGCATTGCGGGATTATGAAAGACAGCGGAAAAGTTCAAAACTGTATTTCAATCCTGAAGAATTGGATATCAAAGGAGCCGAAGCCTGGGAAAACAGAGAAAAGCCGGAAGATATTTAATCCTCCAGCTCTGTAATTTCTGCATCCGGCGCATTGGTCATCACAGACTGGATTCCGTTTTTTGCACCCGACTGATCGGCATACATCTGGCTGGTGCCGACTACCTGACCGTTTGAAGCCTTCAGATTAAACATCCACTTTCCGCTGTTTGACTGTTTCAGTTCAAAATTTGCTTCATTTTGAGCATTCTTTTTCACCGATTCAATTCCGTTTACACAGCTTGATTTCTGGGTGTAACCTTCACTTGCCAAAATGTTCTGGCCGTTTTTTGCTTTCAGTCTGAAGCGGAATTCACCCGCTTTGTCTTTATACAATTCAAACATAATACTGATAATTTGACTAAAAATAAAAAATTATGCCCAATCCTGCAAATCATTTGTTTTCAGTGTTTTTTGGAATAATTTTTTAACAATCTGCATTTTATGTTAAATTTGATAAAATTTCTGCCATGAAAAAATTCTTAAGTCTGTTTATGCTGCTGACTTTCTTTGCTTTTGCCAATTCTCAGGTGGTTTATTCCACCAAATGGAAATCGGATGCAGATGTAGTTGTCTATGTTTCTGACTGGAAAAGCGATGCAGATCTGGTGGTTTACAAAACCGAATGGAAGAGCGATGCGGACAAAAATGCGGGTGTATGGTTTTTTACCGAATGGAAATCGGACGCCAAAAAAGTAATTTATTTTACAGAATGGAAATCAGATGCGGATGTGATTATCTATTTCTCAGACTGGAAAAGTGATGCCGGCTGGAAAAACACTTCAAAAAGATATTATTTCGACTGAGCTGCCGGTGACTGTCTTCTAAAATTGAGCCGGTTCAGATACACCTTTGAGCTTTTGCCCAGCTCAAGCATGATGCTCAGATAATTTCCGCGTACATAATGATCCGGAATAGTAGTGGTTTCAAACGCGAAAAACACAAAATCCCTGATTTTCTCTTTTGGAATTTTCAGATCTTCAGTAAAATAATTGTCTCCAAAATAATCCTTTATGTTTTGAATTCTTTCTTCCTTGTCTTCAAACTCATACAGATTCCGTTTTCTTCGGTTGTCGCCGGTAATTGCACCAAAGATTCCTTCCACATTCAGTTTGAAAGGTTCATACTGGTTCCAGGGCATCATCGCGGTGGAATCACGAACTTTTCCGGCATCAGGATCAAAGCCCAGATCTTTGTACAGTTTTGCAATTTTATCTTTTGACGGATCATATTTTGCATCAATGTCGAGATAGCCGGTCAGTTTCTGGGTAAGGACGGCTTCATCGAGTATAATCGGCTGAAGATTGAGATGAATTGTGACCAGCTTGCTGTTGAACACATTTTTTCCGAGTATAAATTTTCTGGATTCATATACATAGGAACGAATCAGCAGTTCGTCACCTTCCTGTGCATGAAGCGTGAAACTCCCGGTCAGATCGGTGACTGCGGTGATCCCGGTTCTTGAATTGGTGATATAGATTCCGTCTGCAGATTCATTTTCAATATCGATGATGATCCGGCCGTTGATCAGTTTTTCCTGCGCAACCGCAACCGACCAGAAACTGATCGACAGAATCAAAAACAACAGCATCCTCATTTTTGTGAAATTTGAAGGATGGCACACCCGTTTTTGTCAATCTCTGTATTTGGATGATATAATTTGTTTTCGGTCAAAAACAGTCTGTTCAATTCAGATTGGATTAATTGATTTCAATACAAAGAAAACAAATTCCGCATTCAACGGTTTCGATTTCTTAAAGTTTAACAAGGAATTAATAATTGGATTTGGGAGCGGGTTGACGCTTCCCGGGTGTTCTTCCTGCCTGCCATTCTTCTATGACCTTTGTTGAAAACCTCCTTCCAAAGCAGGAACAACACCCAAAAAGCTAAAAATACTAATATGAGAACAACTCCCTTTGCTTCCTTAACGAAAACGTACCGATGTTTATTGTGCGGATTTGAGAAATTATTTTTTTAATCTCAGACGACCCAGGATTCCCTGCCGGCGCAGCTTTCGAATATATCTGCCTTCTTCTGTCGTAACTGCTTTTGAATCAGAATTCAATGCTGATTTGAAGTAACCGTTCATGATTGAAAAGAAGACCGAAATTTTTCTTTTTTTCCAACTGTCTTTTGCCGCCGCAATCAGACTGATGAGCAGACCGTAGTCCATTTTGTAGAATCCCTGACCCGTTTTTTGGGCATGAATTTTTTTATAGTCGGTTCCGGTCGGTTTTTGAAGTTTCACCACAAGATCGGGCAGCACTTTAATTTTAAAACCATGATATTGTGCAATCATTTCATCCAGCGTATCCCAACCGATGGTGCGTCTGATTCCACCGATTTTTTCAAAACATTCTTTGGTGTATGATTTTAATGCACCCCGAATCAGATTTTTATTCTTTACATCTTCAAAAGTCCATTCGCCATATTTTTTGATATAAATTACTCCGCCTGCAATTCCCACTTTATCATCAACCTCAAAAGCTGCAATGATTTTTTCAAAATAATTTGACGGCAGTAACAGATCTCCATCCAATTTAAAGATGATGTCCCAATCATCGGTCATTGCTTCAAAACCTTTGTAAAATGCATTTATAATCTTGCTGCCGGGTTCATGCGTATTGGCTTTGCTCCCAGAATCGACATAATGGATAAACGGATATTTTTTTGAATATGAATTTATAATCTCTGCGGTTTTGTCGGTTGAATTGTCGTTAACAACAAATACTCCGGAAGGAATTTGGGTTTGATTGATAATCGAATCAAGCATCTGACCGATATACAATTCTTCATTGCGCACCGGTATAACAACATTATATTTTTTTTGATTGCCTATAATTTCTAAATTTGAAAGGAACAAAAATACAACTCTAATGAAACATATTTCTGCAATTATCGTGATTCTTTTCTGCTCATTGGTCTTTGGACAGGATACTCAGGAAAATCTTCTTCTTCATTATAAATTTAATTCAAACTTTCTTGACAACAGCGGTAACGGATTTGATGGAGAAAATTTTGGAGCGGTATTCGTTGAGGACCGTTTTGGCAGACAGGATTCGGCCTTATATTTTAACGGAGTTGACAGTTATATGCTTTTCCCAAATGTTCAGGAATTAAAACCCTTACTTCCGGTTTCCTTTTCATTTTGGGTGAATTATGATGTTTTTGACGGCAATTATACTTATCTGTTGAGCACTTCATTTGAACCGGACAGAAGCGCCGGAGTGTATTTTAATACCGAAATGGCCACCGGAAAATATTGTGTCAACTATGGTGACGGCACTTACTTTTTTAATCCTTCCACAAGAAGAACGCTTTTGTCAGATATGATTATGACTGAAGGTGTTTGGCATCATATTGCTCTGGTTGTCAGCGGACCGCAGGATATGAAGATTTATGTGGACTGCAAAGATTACGGCGGAGAATATGTGGGAGAAGGAAATGAACTTGTGTATTCGGATTTGCCCGGACTTTTGGGAAAAGGACGAAGAAATACAAACGAAGGCTTAAAATATTTCAAAGGTTCTCTTGATGATTTTTATTATTGGGACAGAGAAATCACAGAAGAAGAAATCGGTTTTCTGTGTACTGAAGTGCCTGATATGTCAACCGCCGATACAGAAACCGAAGATTTTATTCTGAGCCCGAATCCTGTTAAAGATATTTTGACCATTCACAATTTCAACAGCAAAATTGAATCGGTTCAGATTTTTAATCATTCGGGTCAGCTGGTGATGAATCAGAACAAAGCCGGCAACCTGATCAATGTGAGCCATCTGAATCCGGGTACTTATCTTGTTAAAATCAATTCAGGCAAAAAAGTAATTTCCAAAAAATTCATAAAAAGATAATTGTCTTTTGTCTGAAAAGCTCGGTTGCTATATATTTACCCAAAATCATGGGATGAAGACGATTGTTTTAATTTCTGCTGTTTTGCTGTCATTTTTCACCTTTGGACAAAATAATCCGTTGGAAGAAAAGATGTACAAAGATCTCTGCAATGAATTCAAACAAAAAACAGAAAAGGCAGATACCATCGTGCTTCAGGAGGCCTATGAAAAGGTGGTCATGCCTTATTTGGACAAATGGCCGGAAGAAAAACGGGATTCTGTCGGTTATTCGATTTCAATCAGAATGCAGAAAGAATGCCCTGAATTCAAACAATTGTTAGACCGCATTAACCCTATGGACTCAGAGGAAATCAGGTTTTTTGACAAACTTCAGAAAAGCGTGATTTCTGACAAAGAATTGCAGGAGTTTAAAGACGAAAAGTATTTTTATTATCTATTTAATAATGAACCCACTTATCTGATTATCGACAACGGTTTGTGGTTTGAGTTTTTTGAAGACAGAACTTATTCAAAAAATCTGATGCAGTGGGATGACCGCAATAAATTCACTTTAACATTTGTCGAAAGCAATAATTTGGAGAAAAAAGCGTACAGTAGAGAAGGGGATCAGTATCATTACGAAATCATTTCAAAAGAAAATGACTGGTACTGGATACAGATGGCTGAAACCGGCGGAAGTCGTTTTGTGCATTTTAGAATTTATATATTGGTGAAAGATGGTGCAGATGAATAAATACAGATTGAGACTGAACCGAAGGATTATCGGTTATGCTGAGGAAACCGAAGACGGACTGCTGTTCAGAGGAAGGGAAGGTTTGTGGTGGATGAGAGGAAAGCCGAATTATGACAAAGTCGATCTTTATGTCGGTTTTCAGGATAAATTTCATCGCGATGTTTATGAAAATGATCTGGTCAATTACAGGCTGAACGCAGAAGCACAAATGCGAAAAGGAGTGATTTCAAAAAATCCTGAATCCGGTATTTTTGGAATCCTCGATCTGAAAAGCAAACATTTTACCCAGCTTTTTGTCAACGGACTCTGTCTGTTTCAATCCGAAAAAATGGAGATTTATTCGCATTTGTTCAATCATCCCGAATTGGAAGATATCATTCATAAACATTAAAATATGCAACCGACCCTGATCAGACTTAAAAAACGAAAATTCATACGGCTTGTGGTCATCAGTCTTATCTTTTTTATACTGAGTCTTTTGTTTGTAACTCTGCCCAATCTGTTTTTGTCAAAGATCATCAGCAGTAAAATCGTGATTTTGGCTTTTGGAATTTTGGGGCTGCTTTTCTTCGGATTGGCACTGACTTATTCCTACAGAAAACTGACCAATAAAAATCTGGGTCTGCTGATTGACGATGAAGGTCTGACCGACAGCTCAAACGCATATCGTTTTGGTCTGATCGAATGGCAGGACATCAAAGGATTCAAAAGGATATTGGTCACAAATTCAAATTTAATTCTGATTGAAACCGATCAGTCACAAAAATATCTTCAAAAAATTCAAAGCCCGGTCTTTCTCAAAGTCGCCGAACAGAACCTGAATCTTTACGGCACACCGCTGATCATCTGGTGTTCGCTTCTTGATTCGGATCCTTTGGAATTGGAAAATCTGCTGAATTCAAAATTGAAATCAAAAAAATAATCCGCTTTCTTTCAGACATTTGTTAAAAACTTGAGATTTTCAATTGGCAACATCCGCCAAAATAGTTTAATTTTGATAATTAATTAAAATCGAAATACTATGTCATACGGATTATTGAAAGGAAAGAAGGGTATTATTTTCGGTGCGCTCGACGAACATTCGATCGCCTGGAAAACCGCAAAGAAATGTCATGAAGAAGGCGGTGAATTCATTTTGTCAAATGCGCCTGTTGCCCTGAGAATGGGAACTTTGAACCAATTGGCAGAAGAAACCGGTTCTGAAATCATCGGTGCCGATGCAACTTCAATGGAGGATCTTTCAAATCTGTTTGACCGTGCATTGGAAAAATTTGGAAAGCTCGACTTTGTACTGCATTCGATCGGAATGAGCATCAATGTGAGAAAAGGCAGACATTATACCGATTTGGATTACGGTTATCTTGAAAAAGGTTGGGATATCTCTTCGGTTTCATTTCACAAAGTGATGAAAACCGCCTGGGACAAAGACGCGATGAACGAATGGGGCAGCATCGTTGCGCTGACCTATATCGCTGCACAAAGAGTATTTCCCGATTATTCGGATATGGCAGACAACAAAGCATATCTGGAATCAATCACCCGAAATTTCGGTTATTTCTGGGGAAAAGAAAAAAATGTGAGAGTCAACACGATTTCGCAATCGCCTACGCCGACTACAGCCGGTCAGGGTGTCAAAGGTTTTTCGGGCTTTTTGAGATTTGCAGATGAAATGTCGCCGCTTGGCAATGCTACTGCAGATGAATGCGCGAGCTATGTGGTGACCATGTTCTCTGATCTGACCAGAAAGGTGACCATGCAGAATCTGTTCCACGATGGCGGTTATTCAACCACCGGGATTTCACAGGAAGTTGCAGATAAATTTTTGTAAAAAATTAGATTTAATATTCAAAAGCCGGAGTTCAATCTTCGGCTTTTTTGTTTGAATCTTCCTGAGTCGCAATTTCCGAAAGATTGATTTTGACCGCATAACTGGTCGGTATGATTCCGTTGCCAAAAACCTTTGAATGTTCCTTTGTGAATTCCGCACCGTAATAAAGAATCGCAGCCGAATAATAAACCCAAAGAAGCAGCAGTATGATTGCACCGGCAGCACCAAACGCACTGGCAGTTGCATTTTGCTGCAGATAGATTGAAATTCCGTAACGGCCGATCATAAACAGTATTGATGTAAACAGAGCACCGCCGATGATGTCTCTTTTTCTGACTTTTGCATCGGGCAGAAATTTGAAAATAAATCCGAATATCAGTGTGATGATCACAAAGGTCAGCCCCGAATTGATGTTGTCAAGCATTTGGTTTGAAATGCCGGGAATGATCTGGTTGAAATAATTCATCAGCACCAAAATGATTGAATTGATCAGCAGTGAAGCAATCAGCAGAAAACCCAAACCGAGGATCATCGACAGCGAAGTCAGCCGGTTGAGTATAAATTTCAGCCAGTTCTTTTTTGGCTTTGGTTTGATGCCCCAAATGATGTTGATCGAATCCTGAATTTCAACAAAAACGGTTGTGGATGTAAAAACCAATGTGCCCAAACCGATTATGATTCCGACTTTTGAATCGGTTGCCAGACTCAAGTTTTCAAGCGCAGTCTGAATCAGACCGCTGATCTGGCTGCCAAACATTTCGCTCATTTCCTGCATCACTTCCTCTTTGGCAGAGCTGCCTTCGAGATGTTCGCCGTAAAAGAAGCCGAGTGTCCAAATCACAATCAGCAGCAGCGGACCGATCGAAAAAATGGTGTAATAGGCGAGTGCGGCGCTCATTTTGAAACAATGGTCGTCTATAAAATTCATTGCGGCACGCCACGAAATACCCGGAACCTTTTTCCAGTTGGAAAGTTTGAAATATTTCTTTATTAAATTCATTACCTGTCAAACTTATCAGTTATAAAAATAAGATTTATTTTGAATTTTTACCGGCAGAAATTTTGATTGTCATTTGATTTGGATTCTCAACGCACCGAATTTTAATTAATTTTACAGAAATTATCGATCAATGAAAATCAGCTTCTTTTTAATTCTTGTTTTTATTTTTAACGGATTGTCCGCTCAATTTGATGATGACTTTGCGGATGCCTATTTTGATGTACTCGAACAAAACGACAAATTCAGCGGAAGCGTTGCAATTGCAAAAGACGGAAAAATCATTTACAGACGGGCAATCGGTTATTCTGATTTTGAAAACCGGAAAAAGAATGACTCCGAAACCGCTTTCAGAATCGGTTCGATTTCAAAAACTTTCACTGCAACGATGATTATGAAAGCGGTTGAAGAAGAAAAAATCAATCTGAATCAGACCATAGACAAATATTTTCCGACCGTAAAAAATGCGGATAAAATCACAGTCGAAATGCTGCTCAGCCACAGAAGCGGAATTTTCAACATAACTGCTGACCCAACTTACCTGACTTGGAACACTGAACCAAAAACCGAAAAAGAGCTGGTCAAAATGATTTCGGACTACGACAGTAATTTTGAACCCGGCACCGAGTTTAAGTACAGCAATTCAAATTATATTTTATTGTCTTTTGTGCTTGAAAAAATTTATAAAAAACCTTATTCAAAAATTCTGGAGGAGCTGATTATAAAACCGCTGAATCTGAAACATACCTTTTTTAAAGACAAAATTGACGGTTCAAAAAATGAAGCTTTTTCGTACAAATACAATGGCAACTGGATCAAATCACCAGTTACCGATATGTCGATTCCGCTGGGTGCGGGCGGAATCTCTTCAACCCCGACCGATCTGATTTTGTTTGCAGAAGCGCTGTTTGGAGGAAAAATCGTGTCAAAAGAAAGTCTTGAAAAAATGGAAACAATGAAAGACGGCTACGGTTTCGGATTGTTTAAAATGCCTTTTTATGACAAAACAGCTTTTGGCCACAATGGCGGAATTGACAATTTCAGTTCGAGTCTGGTTTATTTTCCAAACGAAAAAATTGCATTTTCAATGGTTTCAAACGGAAGTGATTTCAACGAAAACGATATTTCGATTGCAATGCTGAATCTTGCATTCGGGAATGAAATCAAACTGCCTGTGATCAAAAAATCAGAAGGCGAAGTCATACCCGGTTATACCGGAAGTTTTTCAAACGGTCAGATCGGAATGACGATTGAAATCACCGAAAACGACGGAAAATATTTTGCTCAGGCGAGCGGACAGTCTGCTTTTCCGCTCGAGAAAATCAGCGATACAGAATTCAGATTTGACCTTGCCGGAATCGTAATCCTGTTCAATCCCGATTTGAAATCATTCACACTTCAGCAGGGCGGAGGTGAATTTATATTCGTAAAAGAATAATACAGCTGCGGATTTATTGTAACAGAATAACGAAAACCCGGGATGACCGGGTTTTATATTCGTATTTGATTTGGTTTAATTTTCAAAAACCTTTAAAAAATCAAATTTCAGACTTCTGATTTCATCGATCAGATCATCAAAAACCTGTTGAACGCTTTTGATTTCATCAATCAAAGCAGATGACTGGCCAGACTGAAGTTCGCCGACTGTCAGATCGCCTTCAAACATTCCTTTTTTGGGTCTTGCCCTGCCGAGCAGTTCTGCCAGTTCTTCCTTGGTCGCACAGTTTTGATAAGCTTCAACCACCTGATTGTAAAATTCGGTTTTCATCATTCTGACCGGTCCGAGTTCTTTCAAAGTAAGTATGGTATCGCCTTCGCCGGCCTGTACGATCCGGTTTTTGTAATTCAGATGTGAAGACGATTCATGGGTCGCAGCAAATCTCGAACCCAGCTGTACGCCGTCAGCACCGAGAACCATCGCCGCCGCAATCTGACTGCCGGTTGCAATACCGCCGGCTGCAATCAGCGGAACATCGATATGCCGTTTCACATTCGGAATCAGACAAAAGGTGGTGGTTTCCTCTCTGCCATTATGACCGCCGGCCTCAAAACCTTCGGCCACAACCGCGTCAACACCTGCTTCCTGCGCTTTGAGCGCAAATTTCACACTGCTCACCACATGCACAACTGTGATTCCTTCTTTTTTCAGAATTTCGGTCCAGGTTTTTGGATTTCCGGCAGAAGTAAAAACGACCGGCACCTTATATTTGATGATGGTTTCTATGTGTTTGTCAATGTCGGGATACAGCATCGGCAGGTTGACACCAAAGGGTTTGTCAGTTGCCTGCTGACATTTTTTCACGTTTTCTTCGTGTACATCCGGATACATGCTTCCCGAGCCGATCAGACCCAGTCCGCCCGAATTGCTGACTGCCGATGCAAGCCGCCAACCGCTGTTCCAAATCATACCTCCCTGAATTACAGGATATTGCACTTTTAATAATTCGGTTATTTTATTTGTCATTTTTTCGATACATTTGCCCAAAATTATAAAAATTAAAATCAAAGACTGACATAATTTTTTTGGCAGATTTTTTGATTGGACCGAAGCGGCTGAATCAGTAGGCAGCCATTGAATAAATAATTGAATAACCTGTAACTTAATAAAGTTTTTTAGTATGTATTGGACTCTAGAACTGGCATCTTATCTGAGTGATGCACCTTGGCCCGCAACAAAAGACGAATTGATTGACTATGCAATCCGTACCGGAGCACCACTTGAGGTAGTCGAAAATCTTCAATCGATCGAAGACGAAGGAGATTCTTATGAAAGCATTGAAGAAATCTGGTCAGATTATCCGACAAATGAGGATTTTCTGTGGAATGAAGACGAGTATTAACGAGTATTAAACCAAAGCCCTGAGCGGGCTTTTTTATTTCTAAAAATTTCACAAACGTCTGACAAGATCGTAAATTTGTGATCAAACACCTGCCGGCACCGTGATGCCGAAAAAATAAAATATATGAGCATTGTAGAAAAAGTATTAAAAGGTTTTTTAGGCGACAAGAACAAGAAAGACGTCAAAGAGCTGCAGAAGTATGTGGAGAAAGTTCACGAAGCCGAAAAGGTAATCTCGGGCTTGTCAAATGACGAACTGAGAGCCAAAACCGAAGAATTTAAAATCAGACTAAAGGAAGCAGTTCAGCCTCAAAAAGAAGAAATTGAAAAACTCAAACTCGAGGCGGAAGCGATGGAAGATTTTGACCAAAAGGAACTGATCTACGAACAGATCGACAAAGTCAACCGAGAAGCATACGAAATCGAAGAAAGCATATTGGCAGAAATCCTGCCGGAAGGTTTTGCGGTGGTCAGAGAAACTGCAAGAAGATTTGCCGCCAATCCCGAAATTGAAGTTACCGCATCTGCTTATGACCGCGAACTGTCCGGTTCGAGGACCTATGTGGAACTGGTCGGTGAGGACAAAGCGATTTGGAAAAACCATTGGGATGCTGCCGGAAAAGAAGTGGTATGGGACATGGTCCATTACGATGTACAGCTGATCGGCGGTTCTGCACTTCATCAGGGGAAAATTGCAGAGATGCAAACCGGTGAAGGTAAAACCCTGGTTGCAACACTTCCGGTTTATCTGAACGCACTGACCGGACGAGGTGTGCATCTGGTGACTGTGAACGACTATCTGGCAAAACGTGACTCTGCTTGGATGGGGCCGATCTTTGAATTCCACGGAATGCGGATTGACTGTATCGACAATCACCAGCCCAATTCTGAAGGAAGAAAGAAAGCCTATATGGCGGATATCGTTTACGGAACCAACAACGAATTTGGTTTTGACTATCTGAGAGACAATATGGCAGCTTCGCCCGACGGACTGGTTCAGAGAGAATTGAACTATGCAATCGTGGATGAGGTGGACTCTGTATTGATCGATGATGCGAGAACGCCTTTGATCATTTCAGGTCCGGTGCCTCAGGGTGACCGTCAGGAATATGATGCACTCAAACCAAAAGTTGAAAAAATTTACAACATACAGCGTGAAGAACTCGGTAAAACGCTGAACAAAGCCAAAAAGCTTTTTGAAGAAGGCAACAGAAAAGACGGAGGATTCAATCTGTATCAGGTTTTCAGAGGTTTACCGAAATACAAACCGCTGATTAAATTTCTGAGCCAGGAAGGGATCAGAGCGCAGATGCAAAAAACAGAAGCACACTATATTGCCGACAACAACCGTGAGATGCCCGAAGTGGATCAGCATCTTTATTTTGTGATCGACGAGAAAAACAATCAGGTGGAGCTTACCGACAGAGGAATCGAATATCTGTCACAGGGTATGGAAGACCCGAATTTCTTTGTATTGCCCGAAGTCGGAAATGTGCTGGCTGAAATTGAAGCAAAAAAACTTTCAAAAGAAGATGAATTAAAAGAAAAAGAAGAATTCTTCAGAGATTTCTCAATCAAATCAGAAAGGATTCACACACTGACCCAGTTGCTGAAGGCATATACACTTTTTGAAAAAGATGTTGAATATGTGGTGATGGAAGGTCAGGTGAAAATCGTTGACGAGCAGACCGGCCGTATCATGGACGGACGTCGTTATTCGGACGGACTTCACCAGGCGATTGAAGCAAAAGAAAGCGTGAAAGTGGAAGCTGCCACCCAGACTTTTGCCACCATTACGCTTCAGAATTATTTCAGAATGTACAACAAACTCGCGGGTATGACCGGTACAGCCGAAACCGAAGCGGGTGAATTCTGGGAAATCTACAAACTGGATGTGGTGGTGATTCCGACCAACCGTCCGGTGATCAGAAAAGATTTGAACGACAAAATATACAAGACCAATCGTGAGAAATTCAATGCGGTCATTGATGAAATCGTTGATTTGTCACAAAATCAAAAACGACCGGTACTGGTAGGTACGACCAATGTTGAGAACTCAGAACTGTTGAGCCGTGCGCTGCAGCTGAGAAAGGTCGAGCACAATGTACTGAACGCAAAACTGCACAAAAAAGAGGCGGACATTGTAACCGAAGCCGGACGTGCGGGCGTCGTAACCATCGCAACCAATATGGCGGGTCGTGGTACCGACATCAAGATTACGCCAGAAGTCAAAGAGGCTGGCGGTCTTGCGATTGTCGGAACAGAAAGACACGATTCGCGTCGTGTGGACAGACAGTTGAGAGGTCGTTCGGGACGTCAGGGTGATCCGGGAAGTTCACAGTTCTATGTGTCGCTCGAAGACAATCTGATGCGTATTTTCGGTTCTGAGAAAATGGCGAAATGGATGGACAAAATGGGTCACAAAGAAGGTGAGATGATCCAGCATTCAATGCTTTCAAAGTCAATTGAAAGAGCACAAAGAAAAGTTGAAGAAAACAACTTTGGAATCAGAAAAAGACTGCTTGAGTATGACGACGTGATGAACAAGCAGAGAGAAGTAATTTACAGAAGAAGAAAGAATGCATTGTTTGGCGAACGTCTGGATCTGGACATTGCAAACATGATCTACGACACTTCGTTTTCAATCACTTCGGAAGCAAAAAACAACGAAAATTTCAAACAGTTCGAACTCGATCTGATCAAATATTTCACAATGGATTCGCCGGTTGACGAAAGCGGTTTCAAAACCACTTCGGTTGCCGATCTGACCGTGAAAGTTTATAAGGCTGCAATGGAAGATTATCACAATCATCTGCAGATGCAGGCAGAAAAGGCCTACCCGATCATTGCGAATGTGTATGAAAATCCGGCCAATCATTTCACCAGAATTCAGGTTCCGTTTACCGACGGAAAACGTACGCTGATGGTGATTACCGATTTGAAAGAATCATACGAAACCCAGGGCAAGAAGCTGCTCAAGGATTTTGAAAAGGGAATCGTTTTGAGTCTGATCGACGAATACTGGAAAGAGCACCTGAGAGATGTGGACGATCTGAGAAGATCGGTTCAGACCGCGTCTTATGAGCAGAAAGATCCGCTTGTGATTTACAAACAGGAATCATTCTTTATCTTCCAGCGAATGATTGACCGTGTGAACAAAGAGATTGTTTCATTCCTGTTCAAAGGAGAGCTTCCTACACCTGATCCGAGTCAGATCCAGCAGGCAAGACAGCAGAAACAGGAAAAAGTTCAGACCAATCAGGATCAGAGAGAATCTGACAGTCAGGGCAGTGGCGGAGGACACAATTATTTCAACAATTCTTCCTCATCCACAGGCGGCGGTGCACCTCAGAGCAGACCCGAAATCACTGCGCCGAGAGCTGTAGTGAAAATCGGAAGAAACGAAAAGGTTGCCATCCGAAATATCAATACGGGTGAAAAACAGGAAATGAAATTCAAACAGGCTCAACCGCTGATTGAAAACGGCGAGTGGGTGCTGGTTGAAGATTAAAACCGTTTAAAATCCGAATCAAAACAAAAGACCTGTCAGATGGATGATATCACACAGGTCTTTTTTGATGAATTAGTTTTATGTTTGTAATCGGGAATTAATCCAATCAAAAATGAAAAAGACAGTTTTGCTGACAGCTTCGGTCTATGGGATGACCGCTGTGATTTTGGGCGCATTCGGTGCGCATTTGTTCAAACAGTTTCTTGCGCCCGAAAAGCTGATCGGATTTGAAACCGGTGTCAGATACCAGATGTACAATGCAATCGTGCTCTTGGTTTTGGGACTGTTTTTGAAATTTGAAACTGCTTATGAAAAGAATGCGGCAGGCTGTCTGATCGTTGGCGGATTTCTGTTTTCGGTCAGTATTTATTTTTTGTCCTTTGCAGAATTTTGGGGCGTGAACCTCAAATTTCTCGGACCTGTCACACCGCTTGGCGGACTGCTGATGATCGTCGGCTGGTTTCTGCTGTTTTTGTATTTTCTGAAGGATAAATCAAACGTACTGAAAGTGTAATTTCAGTCTGTACCGCCGTTTTCTGATTCATTATTTCCGCCTTCTGAAGAAACGGGATTTTCGGTTTTTGAATCATTTTTTGACAGCGGATCTGAATCCAAAACTTCATCATCCGGCTGAGCCAGTTTCAGCGAATCTTCTTTTGATTCGGGTATCGGAGCCGGAAATGAATACTGATGAAACAGGCTGACCAGCCCCATGCTTTCATAAACCGATTTGTTCAGCCGGTTGCCAAGCGCAATCACACAGACCTCATCTTTGTAATCTCTGACATAGGTCGATCGGTTGCCGTGCCACAACCCTTTGTGATAGAGTAATTTATCTCCGTTATCCCATTCGAGCATACGGATTCCGAAACCGTAATTTTTGATTCCTTTTTTCTCGTAACTGTATCCTTTCCACGCGATTTCCTTTATTTCCTTTGGCAGAAAATTGGGAGAATACATTGCGATATCCATTTTTAATAAATCTCTCGGTGTGGAATAGATGTTTTTGTCGCCATAGGTTTTGTCCAAATGGTCATAACCCCATTCCCTGCCGTTTCTGTAATATGATTTTGAAACCCGGTTTGCATCTTTGTCAAATTCCATCACAAAAGTATGGGTCATTCCGAGCGGATCAAAAACCATTTGTTTCATCGCTTTCGGATAAGTCAGACCGGTCACCTTTTCAATGATCATCGCCAGCAGCAGATAATTTGTATTGTTGTAGGTAAACTTTGATCCGGCCAAAAAACTGATCGGCGGCTTTTTGGTAATCAGCAAATCGAGTACATCCTGATTTGACATCATCTTTGAATTGTCCCAATACTGTTTGTCATCAGACAGGCTCAGATAATTGGGCAGTCCGCTGCGGTGGGTGAGCAGATCGACTACTTTGACATTTTCGTACGGAAAGCCTTTCAGATAACTGCTGACTTCTGCTTCAGGGTCCAATTTGTGAAACTGAATCAGTTTGAGCACTGCCAGCGCGGTCAGCACTTTTGAGACAGATGCGATATGGATCGGTGTATTGGCATCGATCGGGATTTTCTTTTCCCAATCCGAATAGCCGGTATAACCTTCAAAGATGATCTGACCTTTCCAGGCGACGATCAGTCCGCCGCTTGCATTGGTCGGAATCCATTCCTGATTAAAAAAACTGCTGATCTGTTCAAACTTTTCTCTTTTTTCGGCAGGCGTTAATTTTTCAAAATGAGTTTCTTTTGACCAGTCAATCGAATCATAAGCCGGAACTGAACTTTCAGCCAGCTGAGTCTGTCTGACAATTTCATTTTCAGAACTTTTGCAGGCCGGAATGATAAAAATTAAAATTAAAAAATAAACCCAAACACCCAATTTCATTTTGACCGATAATGATTTCGCGGTCTAAATTAGCAAGAATCCGATTGGCTGACCTAATACCGAAAGGTTAAAGTTTTAATAAAATCCGGAAGCTCTTTCGCCGAGTATGATACTCAGTGCCATAGCCACATTCAGACTTTCGGTCTGCTGAATGCTGCCCTGTCTTGGAATTGTGATCTTTTGAGTAATGTACGGAAACAGCTTTTCGGAAATTCCGTTTGCTTCATTTCCCATGATCATCAGTCCGTTTTCGGGAAATTTGGATTTGTAAATATTTTCACCTTCCATAAAAGTTCCCATCACCGGATGCGGATAATTTGAAAGAAACTGATCCAGATCGGTATAATTTACATTCACTCTGAGGAAAGAAGCCATGCTTGACTGAAGCACTTTCGGATTGTACAGATCGACGGTTTCGTTTGAACAGATAATCTGATCAATTCCAAACCAGTCTGCCATACGGACGATGGTGCCCAGATTGCCCGGATCCCGAACATCGTCCAATGCAATGATAAATCCGTCGGTTTTGATCTCTGTTGGCTCGGGAATCTCACACATTGCCAAAGCAGTATTCGGATGAACCGACTGACTTATTTTTTTCAATTCTGATTCTGTAATCAGTTCAGTCACAGATTCAAATCCTTCAAAAATCAATTCGGTTGCATAAACTTTGTGAACTTTGATTTTGCTTTTCAGAACTTCGTCCGTAATTTTAATTCCTTCAACAATAAACTTGTTGTATTTTTGCCTAAATTTTTTTTTGACAAGTGAATTGATTAGCTTGACTTCGTTATTGGTTAACATTAGAAATGAGATTTCGTACCGCAAAGATAATATTATCCCTTTTAATCCTGATGTTCATCATCGGTTGCAGCGCGGTGAAAAAAGTTCCTGATGGCGAATATCTGCTGACCAAAAACGAATTTGAATACAAAGGAAAGGAAAAACCGTTCAGCTCAAATCTTCCGGATTATGTGAAGCAAAAACCGAATGCGAGTTTACTCGGCTTTCTTCCGCTGAAACTGATGCTGTACAATTCTGTCAATCCAAAATTTGATACCACCTTTATCGAATACAACGATCTGAGCAAACTCAGAAAAAACCGGAGAGCGCTTGACAGTCTTCTGGTCAAAAACGGTTTGGAGGAATACAAAGGAAGAAGCCTCTGGCTGAAAAGATTTATTTTCAATCAGGGTGAACCGCCGGTACTGCTGGATTCTTCAATGTCAGATTTCTCGGCGGAAAATCTTGAAAATTATTTCTTTGACCGCGGTTATTTTGATGCAGTAGTCAAATCATCTTCAAAAACCGACAGTCTGGATAAGAAGGCAAAAGTCAAATACACCGTTGAAACCGGCGAAATGTCGATCATTAATTCATACAATTATCAGATCAAAGATTCTGTTCTTCAAAAAGATTATGAGCGAATGCTGAGCTGGGCACCCAACATCAAAGTGGGACAGAGGTATGATATGGATAATTTCGTAGCCGAAAGAGACCGTATCGTCAATTATCTGAAAAACAGAGGTTACTGGAGGTTTAATGACGACGGTCAGGCGATAGAATTTACCGCAGACACTACTCAAACCGACAAATCACTCGATATCACACTGCTGATTCCGGTCGAAAAGGATAGCGTATTTGTCAAACAGAAATTTGCAAAATACAGATACGGTGAAATTCATATTTATCCGGATTCGGATCCGGTAAAAAAAGGTCAGACGAGACCTGAATATTATGATACCATTTATGACGGTTACCATCTGCATTATGTCAATCCGAAAATGAAATACAGACCCAGATTTTTTACAGACGGCATTGTTTTCAAAGAAGGAGATCTGTATCAGATCAATCAGAATACCCAGACCCGAAGAAATATTTCAAAACGTGAAGGTGTTACCATGACCGTATTTGATGAATCCAGAGATTCTACGAGAGTGATTCAGGGCGACAGTGTGTTGTATCATGAGATGTATTTCAGACCCAAAAAGAAATATGATTTCTTCTATGGTGCCGAGCTTTCCTGGTCCGAATTTATGAATTTCGGTGTTTCGCCAAGGGTTTCTCTGGTTGCCAGAAATCTATTCAAAGGAGGTGAAAATCTGGAAACCACGCTCAGAGGAACTTTGGGAAATGTAAACCGGAGATTTTCAGATGCACACGGTTTTTTCAATGCATTTGAAATGTCGTTTCAGTCAAAACTGACTTTTCCTTATCTGATGTTTCCGCTCAAAACCGGCAAAGTTTTTCCAAAACGGTTTTACAAACAGACTGATTTAAGGGTCGGATCGTCTCTTCAGCGAAACATCGGTCTCGGCCGGGTGACCTATTCAACAGGTTTTGATTATAATCTGTCGCTGCGTGACACCCATTCGCATATGTTCAGTATTTTCAATACCGAATTTGTGAGCAATCTTCAGAAAGACAATTATTTCACCGTATTTGACGGTGATAACAACATCAAGAACAATTTCTTTGACAATTATTATTTTATATACAATCCGACTGCGGCGATTCAGCATTTCAACGGTGCTCTGTCGGATGATGAAGTAATCGAAATGGCGCTCAACGATCAGCAATTCCTGCAATCTTTGGACGGTCAGGGTCTGGAGTCGCTGTCTGTATTTGAAAACATGAATTTCAGAAAACAGACAATCACCCAAAACGTACTGATCTCTTCATTGATTTATCAGTACACACTGAATCAGAGCGAAAAAAGCTGGCTGAAGAATCCCTGGTTTTTCAGAGGAAGGATAGAACTTGCAGGAAATCTGCTCAGCATACTCGATCATGCTTTCGGGTTTGAAAAAGTGAAAAGCTCGACTGGCGAAGAAATGGGAACCGTATTCAGTATTCCTTATTCACAGTTTGTAAAACTCGATGTGGATTTGAGAAAATATCTGAGTGTCGGCCCCAAATCGACCATAGCCGGAAGGCTGTTTGTCGGCGCGGTTCTGCCATACGGAAACACTGATTTCATTCCGTTTGTGAGAAGTTATACGGCTGGCGGTGCAAACGACATCAGGGCATGGGCGCCTGCAACTTTGGGTCCTGCCGGGATTCCTAGATATGAAGGAGGTGATGATGTATTTGCAATCGATCAGCTCAAGATACTGATGAATGCCGAGTACCGGTTCAATGTTTCCGGCAGGATCAACGGTGCATTGTTTGTTGATGCCGGAAATATATGGGGGATTGACAAAAAGGATGAATTGTCGCGTTTCAAATTCGGCAACTTTTTTAACGAATTGGGGATTGGTGCGGGTTATGGTTTCAGATTCGATTTCACTTATTTTCTGCTCAGACTCGATCTTGCCTATAAAATGCATGATCCCAGTTATCTGCAGGGAAACAGATGGCGTTTTCGGGATTTTAATTTGTTCAAACCAAGACTTGCGTTTGGTATAAATTATCCGTTTTAATCATAAGTTCTCTATATTTGTATATTCAACAGGCATTAAAAAAATTATACTATGGGTAGAAAATTTCCGGCCGGTGTAGCTTCCGGTTCTTTGATTCAGGAGATTATCAGAGATGCAAAAGAAAATCAATACGCGCTTCCAGCCTGCAACGTAATCGGTTCAGATACGGTCAATGCGGCGATGGAAGCAGCTGTCGAAGTCAATTCGCCGCTGATCATACAGTTTTCAAACGGCGGTGCTGCCTTTAATGCCGGCAAAGGTCTGAAAGGTGAAAATCAGTTTTCTGCCGTCAAAGGTGCGGTTGCAGGTGCGCTTCACATCCACGAACTGGCGGAAGCATACGGTGCGACCATCATACTGCATACCGACCACTGTGCAAAAAAACTGCTGCCCTGGATGGACGGAATGATGGATGCAAATGAAGCTTATTTCAAAAAGACAGGAAAAGCGCTCTACAGTTCGCACATGCTCGATCTGTCAGAAGAACCGCTGAAAGAAAATATGGAGATTTCGAAAAGATATCTCGAAAGAATGTCAAAAATCGGAATCACGCTTGAGATCGAACTCGGTATCACGGGCGGTGAGGAAGACGGAGTTGACAATACAAATGTGGACAACAAACTGCTCTATACACAGCCCGAAGAAGTTGCGTATGTGTATGAACAGCTGAAAAGTGTGAGCGATAATTTTTGGGTAGCTGCAGCATTCGGAAATGTACACGGTGTGTACAAACCCGGTAATGTGGTACTGACACCAAAGATTTTGGACAATTCACAAAAATACATTGAACAGAAATTCAATACCGGCAAGAATCCGGTTGATTTTGTATTCCACGGCGGTTCGGGTTCTTCGCACGAAGAAATCAGAGAAGCGATCAGCTATGGAGTGATTAAAATGAACATCGACACAGATTTGCAGTTTGCATTTATGGAAGGCGTCAGAAAATATTTTGATGCCAACAAAGACTATCTGCAGTCTCAGATCGGTAATCCTGAAGGTGATCATTCGCCCAACAAGAAGAAATACGATCCGCGCGTCTGGCTCAGAGAAGGTGAAATATCTTTCAAGAAAAGGTTGATTGAAGCATTTGAAAACTTGAACAATGTCGGACGATTGGGGTAATTCGGAACAAATAACGAACGAAGATTTAGAAAAAATGGCTTGGTTTAAAAGAACGAAGAAAAATATTACTACGGAACACAAAAAAGATGTTCCAAAAGGACTCTGGTACAAATCGCCAAGCGGAAAAATTGTTGAAACAGACGAACTCAAAGCAAATCTGTATGTAAGTCCCGAGGACGATTTTCACGTACAGATCGGCAGTCAGGAGTATTTTGAAATCCTTTTTGATGATGCAAAATTCAAAGAGCTGGATGTCAAAGTGGTCAGCAAGGATCCGCTGAATTGGGAGGATACAAAAAAGTACAAAGACAGGGTCAAAGAAGTGAAGAAATCCACCGGACTCAGTGAAGCTGTGAGGACTGCTTACGGCAAGATGAACGGTATCGAGGTGGTCATCGGCGCTATGGATTTCAAATTCATCGGAGGTTCACTCGGATCTGCGATGGGTGAGAAGCTGGTTCGTGCCATTGACCATGCAGTTAAAAACAAAACCGCATTTATACTGATTTCACAGTCGGGCGGTGCAAGGATGATGGAAGCTGCGATTTCGCTTATGCAGATGGCAAAGGTTGAGGCCAAACTGGTCGAATTGTCTGAGGCTGGACTTCCGTATATTTCTCTGCTGACCAATCCGACTTACGGAGGTGTGACCGCTTCTTTTGCTTCGGTTGGAGATTTGGTGGTGGCAGAACCGGGCGCACTGATCGGTTTTGCAGGACCAAGAGTAATCAAAGAGACCATCGGGAAAGATTTGCCCGAAGGTTTTCAGACTTCAGAATTTCTTTTGGAAAAAGGATTTGTAGATATGATTATCCATCGAAAAATTCTGAAAAACCAACTGACTGAGGCAATTGAGATGATGATGTATGCAGATGCCGAAAAACCGGCTGAAAAAGTTGCAGAAAAATCAAGGACAAAAAAGTAAAAATTATTTGTTCAATAAAAGGGATTGATTATATTTGCGTCCCAATTGCGAGAATAGCTCAGCTGGTAGAGCACGACCTTGCCAAGGTCGGGGTCGCGGGTTCGAGTCCCGTTTCTCGCTCTTTTTTTTTGAAATAAACTTTCCCGCCCTGGTGGTGGAACTGGTAGACACGCAGGACTTAAAATCCTGTGGCCATTATGGCCGTACGGGTTCAAGTCCCGTCTGGGGCACAAAAAGTCTGATTATCTCTATAGCCTGATGTCAGTCTTTTTTTGTTTATAAGCTTAACAGCCAAATGAAATTCAATTACTCAAACAAAAGACTGCTCACACTTTTCCTGATCAGATTCCTGCCTTCTCTTGTCTTTTGGTATTTTGCATTGCTCTGGGGCGAAATCTTTTGGATCATCACCATCCTTATGTGGCTTGAAGCAATTGTTGAAACCGTCTGGTGGCAGAGACGCGGTTATCTCACAGTCGATGAAAATCAAATCCAAAAACATCTGCTTTTTTTGACAGACAAACTCAATGCGGATGAAGTGGATGAAGTTTTTGCCTACGGGAACGAATGGACTTTCACACCAAAAAACAAAAAAATCGAAATCAAACTGATGAAGAATTATGTGGCTCCTGCACAGCAAAAACAGCTGGACGAGATGCTGAACAGGTTTTGGGACAATGTCAGAAACAGCCGGAACTGAAACCGGAATCATTGATTGTATCGGATTAATTTCTGAGAATTCCACAAAAATAAAAGCTCCGCTGTACAACAACGGAGCTCTCTGTCTATGAAAAAAAACTAATTATTTCACCTCTTCGAAATCGACATCTTCAACGCTGTCTCCTTCTGTTTTGCCGTCAGAATGTGCATCGCTTCCGCCGGCTGAACCGTCTGCTGAAGCACCGCCCTGCTGACCGGCATTCATTGCCGAATAAAGTTCCTGAGAAGCCGCATTCCAAGCCTCATTCAATTTATCCATCGCAGTTGTGATTTGTGCCACATCCTGAGCTGCATGCGCAGTTTTCAGATTTTCAAGTGCAGATTCGATCGCTGATTTTTTGTCGGCAGGAATCTTGTCACCGTACTCCTTCAACTGTTTTTCGGTTTGGAAGATCAGTCCGTCTGCAGCATTCACTTTCTCGATTTTCTCTTTTGCTTCTGCGTCTTTTGATGCATTTTCCTGAGCTTCTTTTTTCATTCTTTCAATATCTGCATCACTCAAACCTGAGGAAGCTTCAATCTTGATCGACTGCTCTTTTCCGGTTCCTTTGTCTTTTGCGGACACGTGGAGGATACCGTTTGCGTCGATATCAAAAGTAACTTCGATCTGAGGAACACCTCTTGGTGCCGGCGGAATATCAACCAGGTCAAATCGGCCGATCTCTTTGTTGTCGGAGAACATTGATCTTTCACCCTGACCGACTCTGATGGTTACTGCCGGCTGATTATCGGCTGCAGTTGAGAAAGTCTCAGATTTCTTGGTCGGTATGGTTGTATTTGATTCGATCAGTTTTGTAAACACACCGCCCAGAGTTTCAATACCCAATGAAAGCGGAGTCACGTCCAAAAGAAGAACGTCTTTCACATCACCTGTCAAAACACCGCCCTGAATGGCAGCACCGATTGCAACCACTTCGTCGGGATTCACACCTTTTGAAGGAACTTTACCGAAGAATTTTTCAACTTCTTCCTGAATTCTCGGAATACGGGTTGAACCGCCGACCAGGATCACTTCGTCAATATCTGAAGCCTGAAGACCTGCGTCGCTCAATGCTTTTTTGCAAGGTTCCATCGATCTTCTGATCAGTTCGTCACCCAATTGTTCAAATTTTGCACGGGTCAAAGTCTGAACCAAGTGTTTCGGTCCGGTTTCGTTTGCTGTGATATACGGCAGATTAATTTCTGTCTGTGAAGAAGCAGACAATTCGATTTTTGCTTTTTCGGCAGCTTCTTTCAGTCTTTGCAGTGCCATCGGATCTTTTTTCAGATCAACCCCTTCTGCAGCTTTGAACTCATCAGCCAGCCAGGTAATAATCACATTGTCAAAATCATCACCACCCAAATGGGTATCACCGTTGGTTGACAAAACTTCAAAAACGCCGTCACCCAATTCAAGGATAGAGATATCGAAAGTACCGCCACCCAGGTCATAAACCGCAATCTTTTTGTCACCGGTTCCTTTGTCCAGACCGTACGCCAAAGCGGCTGCAGTCGGTTCGTTGATGATTCTTTCAACTTTCAGACCTGCGATTTCGCCCGCTTCTTTGGTTGCCTGTCTTTGTGCATCATTAAAATATGCCGGAACTGTAATCACCGCACGGTTTACTTCCTGACCCAGATAATCTTCCGCGGTTTTCTTCATTTTCTGAAGAATCATTGCTGAGATTTCCTGAGGTGAATAAGCACGACCGTCGATTTCTACTCTCGGCGTGTCATTGTCACCTTTTACAACCTTATAAGGAATGTGTTCAATTTCTTTTGTGTCATTTGAGAACTTGGTTCCCATAAATCTTTTGATGGAAAAAATAGTCTTTGTAGGGTTGGTTACCGCCTGTCTTTTTGCAGCATCGCCCACCTTTCTTTCACCGCCGTCAACAAAAGCGACGATAGAAGGTGTAGTTCTCTTTCCTTCCGAGTTTGGAATAACGGTCGGATCGCTGCCTTCCATTACGGCTACACAGGAGTTTGTCGTACCCAAGTCTATACCTATAATCTTGCTCATATTTTTTGGTTTAAATTTTTATTTAATTTTTTCTCTTAAAAGTCAATGATTGTGCCAATGAACGGAAGGGCTTGATTTGACATAATTTTATGACAGAATGACAGCATCGGCTCAATTCGGCTGAATCTGCGGATTCTGATTGGCTTATTTATTGATGATCAGTCAGCAGTCAAACCAAAATTTCACCCAAAGATGAAAGCCTATTTTACAATTCTGATTTCAATTTTATCCTTTAATTTATTCGGACAAAAAGTTTTTTCGGTCGAATATGAAAGCCAGTCAGATGTCAAAGTCTTTGTGGTCGATTATGAAAGTCAGGCTGATCTTTTGGTTTATAAAGTCGATTATTCAAGTCAGGCAGGAAAAAATGACGGCAAATGGTTCTTTGTCGAATATTCTTCACAGGCGGACAAAAAATCTATTTTGTCGATTACGAAAGCCAGGCAGATCTGAAGATTTATTTTGTCGAATATGAAAGCAAAGCAGGCTGGAAAAACAAATCAAAGATTTATCTGATGTATTGAAATTTTAATTGTCTGATTTCAATTCATACAGATTTGATTCACCCGGAACCGGTTCAAATTTCATTTCTTTTTGTTCTTTAATTCTGTCTGTCAGCAGGATTCCGTCCAAATGATCTCTCTCGTGCTGAAAAATCACGGCCGTAAAACCTTTGATGGTTTCTGTAATGGTTTCACCTTTCAGATTCTGATAACTGACATCGACTGAAAAATGTCTCATCACCTGACCTCTTTCGTCAAATGACAAATCGCCTTCGGGTCCGCGCTGCCATTCTTTTGAACCAGAAACAATCTTTGGATTCAGAAAAACTTCAAAAGGCTCTCCGGTTTTGTCAAATCTCTGAACCAAAATCATTCTTCTGTTGATTCCGACCTGAGGAGCTGCAATTCCGACACCTTTATTATC
>JACFND010000023.1:0-7041 GCA_019455045.1 Flavobacteriia bacterium | reverse complement strand
TCATTCTTCTGTTGATTCCGACCTGAGGAGCTGCAATTCCGACACCTTTATTATCAGGATCATTGACCGACATCAGCATTCTTTCTGCAAGCAGTTTTGTGAGTTTATCTTTTGGCCGGATTGGTTTTGAAACCGATTTCAATACAATCGAATCAGCCGGATTTGAAAGATTGTAAACCCGCATCATTTCGGTCCGATTGGTTTTGATCAGCTGTTTCTCAGCTTTTGAAAAATGATCTGCTTTTTGTGCATTTGAAATTCCAAAAAGAAAAAGAATTGTCAATATTGAAAACAGCGGTTTCATATCAGTTTCTGTATTTCAAGATCAGCGACTGAAGAATCGCCCAGGTTTCGGCATCCAACACACCATCGCATCTTTCGGGTCTGAAGTGGTACTGAAAAGCCATAATCACCTTTTTGGTCTGATCGTCCCATACGCCTGTTTTTTGAATTTCATAACCGTATTTGTTCAAATCGCTTTGAACGGTTTGTATAAATTCAAAATCTTCAATTTGATCGTACGGAAATTTGGGCAGATAGATATTTTTGTGAGCATCCTCATACCATGCACCGATTCCGTAATCCTGATACAGCTGTTTCCACGGAAATTTCGGACCGGGATCCTGTTTTCTCTGAGGCGCCACATCCGAATGGGCAAGCACATTGACCGGATCGATTTTGTATCGGTCGATGATATTTTTGGCCAAAGCAGCCACCTTTTTGATCTGCATATTCGGATAGCCGTAAAAATACCAGCCGGTGGGATTGCTTTCTGTAATTTCACCCTCATAATAGCCATCATTTACAATTTCAATCCCGATCGACGAAAAATTGATATTGTTGATTCCCTTCCAGTAACTCTGACCGGCATGCCATGAACGTTTTGTCTCGTCGACTAATATATAAATTGAATCCGTGAAATCATTTGGAACCAGATAATGTGCGCTTACCTGCTGTGAAGTCAGCACATTGAGCGATCTGTCATTGTCGAGTGCGGTATAGTGAAGCACCAGAAATCTGACTCTTTCATCCTGTCCGACGGCGGGATAATGAGAGGAAGAAATCTTGTATTTGTCGAGATTGGCCATTCTGACCGATTCGTATTTATCTGTAATCTTGTTGATTACGACTGTATCTCTGATAATTTTTTTAATAATTTTCGGCTGACGGCTTGCGCATGAAGTAAGAATAAAAATGGTGAGCAGCGCGCACAACGATTTAAATTTCATAGGATTAATTTTATGAAACAAAATTAGTTAAAAAGAAATGGAATTGAAAAAACAAAAAAGTGTTCAAACAATTTGCAAATACAAAAGTATAGGACTATTTTTGCGTCCGCTTTTGGAGTAAGATTCAAAAGTTGGGGAGAGGTGCCAGAGTGGTAATGGAGCAGATTGCTAATCTGTCATCGGGAAACCGATGCCAGGGTTCGAGTCCCTGTCTCTCCGCAGAATTTGAAATACACGGGGTGTAGCGTAGTCCGGTCATCGCGCCTGGTTTGGGACCAGGAGGTCGCAGGTTCGAATCCTGCCACCCCGACAGAAATCTCAGGGTTTTCATAACTGATTTTGAGATTTTTTAGAGGTCCAGTAGCTCAGCTGGATAGAGCAACTGCCTTCTAAGCAGTAGGTCTCAGGTTCGAATCCTGACTGGATCACATAAAAATACAGGCGCTTACAGAGATGTGGGTGCTTTTTTTGTATAATATTTATGAAATAAGAATTTCTTAAATTAATAGTACAACAGTTTTAATTCCGGTTGGAAAAACCTCAAAATCATTTCAAATACGGGTAATAATATTAAAATTAAACCGGTGATAATACCCAAATTTATTAGCAGATAGGAGTAATTGTTATTTTCAACTTCATTTCTCAGTTTGCTTTTTCCAAAAAATAACCATACCAATCCTCTTGAGATGTAATAGAACAGTACAGACCAGAATATTGCCAACCCACTGAAAATAATACCTATTTTCCAAATTTCTTTCTGAGGATTTTGTTTTTCGGTTTTCTGTATGAGATCAATCGTATTCTCGAAAATTTCAACTGTTGTCAGATTGAGAATTATAAAAGGAAGAAACCAAATGATAAACATCAAAGCATAAGAGGCATTTATTTTGATTTCGGATCCAGCTTTGAGTTTTGAGGTCAACTTTCTCATAAACAATTGGATTATAAACAAATAAATAAAGATTGAAAATAATCCGAAAACAGTCATTGCAGTTGTTTTGATAGTATCCATGTTATTGTGATTTTAATGATATTCTCCAGTGTCGAAGATCCGATAGTGAAAATGAAATTTCTCCCGGCTTTAATCCGGGCGCAGTTGTTTCCCAAAGTACGTAAATGTGATTGTCATATTTGTATGTCAAACCGTTCACAGGTATATCCAAGCCGATTAAGGAATGATTGTAATATTCAGAGCTGAACAAAGCCACATCATAATTATAATGAAGAAGTACAGTATATAAAAACAAAGTTCTGGTATCACAGTCTCCTTTTAAATTTGACATAAATTCTACCGGTGAATTGATGCCGAATTTTTCATTCCCTGCACATTTTGAATCTGACTGTGCAAGATACTGCTTGACGAAGTCATCATCATATAGTTCAGGAATACAGGCTTCAGGAAGTATAACCGTATATGGTATGCTTTGGACAAAAGAAACAATCATTTCAGCAAATTGCACCCGATTTAAATTGTTTTGACGCCCCAATTCATCAAATAACTGATAAACACCGTTCATATTGTTTTTATCATTTTCCTTTAAAAGATAAACCATATAATCATAATCACCGGGTGTATAGATTTCCAGGTTTAAATTGGATTTATAACTTTTTGATTGTTTGAATTTGTTCCTGCTGGTCCAAAACTCACCTCCGTATGGATTACCGCTGTAATCCGTCCAATTTAAATTGTGTTTTATCAGTTCATCCTGAATTTGATTGTTACTTGAATTCTCATTCGAATTTTCATTTTGCTCTTCATTTGAATTATCGGCTGAATCTTCTATAGGTGTATTGTCAGTGCTTTCATCTATCGGGTGGTTTACATTTTCATTTTCATTAACTCTTACATTCTCTTTGGAATTACTGAGATGCTGAAAAACAAAAAACAGAAAACCGATTAAGAGCAGTCCCAGAATTAATGATCCGAGCCAATTAAGAATTTTCCGCGGTAACAATGAAAGCAGATAGAATAAACCAAGGATTCCGATGATCGGGAGAAATACAGCCAAATACGGAAGAAAAAATAAAAGTGCAGCGATTCCGAATATTAACAGCAGAAGACTCGAGAGAGAAGAAATACAACCGTCTGATTCTACGGGAGCTGCACTCGAATACGGCTTCTCCCAGTTTCCCCAATAGGTATCTTTGTAATTGGAGTAATAATATTCTTTTCGGATGTAGCCGCCATCAGTCTCCTCTTTTCCTGTAGGAACGCCGGTTTTGTATAATTCAGATTCAGCCCGGGGCTTTGAGACAGTGGGTCTAACCGTATCCTGTATATATTCTCTTTCAAAAACTTCTTCTTCTATGATATCCAGTATATAACCGGTCACCCCTGCTCTGATGGTTCCGAATACCTCTTTTTCAAATTCCTGGTGAAGTCCCGAATCAAATTGCGGTAAATAAAAAACAGGTTCTCTCAGATTGACTTCAAATAATTCTTCACTGTCTTTTAATTGCAATCGGATCGGATTCAGCAGTACTTCTGAATTTTTTACGCCTTCCAATCCTTCAATTATGAAAGGCCCGTCTTTGCTGAATTCGGCTTCCGAAAGCAAAGCTTCATAAATTTCAAAATTGAAGAAATCGTACTGTGTATATTGACTTGAATAATTATCATTGTATTCGCCCCTGTATTTTCCGCACAGGAGTCCTTTTACATAGGTTCTTCTTTCGGCTTTAATGATTTTTTTGACAAGCCTGTATTTTCTGCCGTACTCATCAATAAAGATTTCATCATCATCATCTTCTTCTTTGATACTGCTGTAATATGAAAAATCGGAAGAATCATCATTTTCAATTTCTTTTTCTTCAGTTCGTTTTGAAAAAGCAAGAAATAAAATGATTAAGAGTATGATTAATATGATAATCAGTAAATAATTCACGGGTCCTCAGAATAAATCAGTGATATCAGCTGTTTTTCGGATTTTGCGGGTTCAGGCTCCTTTTCGACGGTTCTGAACGGAGCATCTTTCCAAAACTCATATTTTCTAATGGGCGAATACATTAATTCTTGCTCAATCTCTGCAAGATGCTTTCTGTAAGAATTTGGATTGATTCCTTCAAGTTTTGTCAAAAGCGGTCTCAGGTTCTCACGAATGCTGTCATTGTATGAATTAATTTTCTCTTTGAATATTTCTTCATAGTCAGACTTAAATTCATTGTATTCTTCCTGAACAATCCGGGTATTTATTTGCTTTTTCTTTGCATAAAACTCATCTAATTTTCTGATGCTGTATTTTAAATATATCGGCAAAAGGAATATCAAAACCACCAGCAGTGTAATGAGCCATGCCCAAACGTTTCCACCCAGCAGTTCCTTTATGTCCTGTACAAATCTTGTTGTTCCTCTTCTGAAAATAAAAATGTTCAGCGGCTGTGCTATGACGATTGCAAATATTGTAACCAGATAGAGCCTGATTGCCATAGACAGCGAAAAGTCAAATGTAACGATCCTTTTTCCTTTTCTCTTGTCTCTGACAGGGAGCAGATTCGGTGTTATGGTGTACAGCAGGAGAATGTACATATTTGTCACCATATATCCCCAAACCAGCCCAACGCCGATATCTGCAACCAGATGATTGGAAGAATCGGTCATGCCTTCTTCGGGCTGAAATAAATGATCGGTGAAATAGAATGCGCTCAGAAAACAGCAGATCAGAATAAAAAGAACAAAGATGCCGATTGCGGTAAAATTGTTTTTTACTTTTCTGCCGCATTGACTGATGATTGACGGGTCTTCACCCGATAATTTAAACAGATATTTTCTAATTGTATCAGGCTTCTGATTCATCAGGATTCACTTTCTTTATGTACTCATCCAGATTTTCATCTATATTTTGCTTTTCCTTCTCTTTGTATCTTTCAATTGCATATTCGGTCAGTTCTTTCTGAATTTCTGTCATTTTTGCTTTCTCAAACAGAAGTTTGTCTGCTTCGTGATTGATGATGAGATGACGTTCAAAACCCTCTTTGTCTTTATAGTAATCAAATTTGACTTCTATTCCGTTTTCTGCCCTGATCAGCTCGTCTCTGTTCTCGGCCAAATAGTCATAAGGCGTCTGAACCAGCATCAGTTTGAAGAATATCGGAGTTAACTCGATACTGAGAAATAAGAGTGTAATGAAAAGCGTGATCCAAAATCCGGCCACCTTATGCGATAATTTTATTCTTTCCAGCAGGCCGTCCAAACCGTTGGCAACTTTCTCACTGTCAGCCCTCTCCAATTCATATTGGTCTTCTATTTCTTTTTTCTCCTGCAGCAAACGTTGGTATTCTGAATTGTTTTTGTCGGTATCTATCTCGCTTTGAACCTTATCCATTTGGGCTTTGATTGCCACGGCACGAGGGCCTACAGTTATGATGCGGGCTTCTTCTATGTATTGTTTTTCAAGATCTTTAAGCCTTTCCGTTTTGTCATTGATTTCATTTTCAAACTTGGCGATGTCATTTGCATTACGGTCTATTTTTTCCTTAAATTTCTCACGTATGCTTTGGTCATATTTTTCTCTCTGTTCCATTTGTGCCTGATGCAATTCAGTATTGATTTCGGATTGGAACATCCTGATTTCAATCGGTTTTGAAATCGTTATTGCGATGATGGCTCCCATAATGATTCTTGGGATTGCACTTTTTAATTCCTGTGAAGTGATTTTTTCGGTACCGTCTCCTTTTCCGGTGCTGGTCACGATGAAGCGGTCAATGTTAAAAATCATCAATCCCCAAAGGATACCGAAAATAATCGACAAAATACTTGTCGGATAATGCACCTGATCTTCGAGTGCAAGACCTTTGGGTGAAAAAATGGTATAAAACGCATATCCGCCGGCAAGTGCTGCCATTACTCCGGTGGCGAGAACGATTCCGCCAAGCGTCATATATTTGACCTGGTCGCTGTATGTGGCTTTTTCCAAAATCTGTGCATCTCCACCCGATATTTTCCAAAAGAAATGCATGATTTTCCCCGCCTTCGGTGACTTATAATAATCTCTTGTCTTCATATGTGGTCTTCTAATTTAAAAGGTTTGAACTCGATTTTTATATTTTGAATATTTGGATTTATTTCATTCAGATTTAATGAAAAATCAGGGATTGCAACAGAATGTTCTTCATGAATCAATTCAAAATCCGGAATCTGCAGTGTATTTTCAAGTGATTTGCCAAGAACCAATGATTTCTTTTTCAGTTCGATTTGGAGTCTGTCTGTCAGTTCGGTTTTTTTTATTAAGTCTGATTTTAATTCTTTGCTGATTTTTATTTCGATTCTCTTTTTTTGAAACAGACCGAATACCTCATAGATGATCAGATCTGATTTCACATTCTGCAGATCGATCAGGATCGGGCGGTTGACCCTTGCGCTTTTGAATTTTCCGATACGGTGCCAGACCGCATTTTGAATATTTGGATAGATGACCAGATAGGATTTCTCCGCCTGCCAATTTCTGAAATAATCAAATGAATCGACCTTCATTTTTTTGCGCCGTTTGAATAGAATGATAAATGACCGCTTAAATAACGCCCAATAGAATTTAATTTCCTGAATCAGTTTTTTAATAAGAGCAGTGAAGAAGAGCCGACTGTTCATAAGGCGTAATGAGTTACTAATCAGTTTTTGAGAAATGCATATTTACGTACAAAAATTATTTTTTGCAAATTAAATGTTAAATGACACCGAAATTTCCCGGCAGATTTTTAATTTTTTCTGGCAATGATTCTGATTTTTTATTTTGGAATATTGCGGTTTGCAAACTTTCAAACAAAAAAGAGGGTGTCCGAAAAGTCGGACACCCCTTTTTTTGTTGTGTTTTTTCTC
>JACFND010000085.1 GCA_019455045.1 Flavobacteriia bacterium | reverse complement strand
AGCTGGTTGACTTCCTGAATCGAAGTTCCCGAACCTTTTGCAATTCTGTTTTTTCTGCTTTTGTCGATCAGCTGCGGATTTTTTCTTTCAGCCGGCGTCATCGATTTGATGATTGCTTCCACCCCTTTAAAAGCATCGTCATCAATGTCGATATTCTTGATCGCTTTGCCCATACCCGGCACCATTCCGAGCAGATCTTTCATATTTCCCATCTTTTTGATCTGCTGAATCTGTTTCAGGAAATCGTCAAAATCAAACTGGTTTTTTGCAATTTTTTTATGAAGTCTTCTCGCCTCTTCTTCGTCAAACTGTTCCTGTGCCCTTTCAACCAGCGAAACTACGTCGCCCATTCCGAGGATACGGTCAGCCATTCTTTCGGGATAGAAAATATCGAGCGCTTCCATTTTTTCACCGGTCGATATAAATTTGATCGGTTTGTCAACCACGGTTTTGATGGTCAATGCAGCACCACCGCGGGTATCACCGTCGAGTTTGGTCAGAATCACACCGTCATAATTCAGCACTTCGTTAAATGCTTTTGCAGTATTCACCGCATCCTGACCGGTCATTGAATCGACCACAAACAGGGTTTCGGTCGGTTTCACGGTCTGATGCACCTGACGGATTTCGTTCATCATCGCTTCGTCAATTGCCAGACGGCCGGCGGTGTCTATGATGATCACATTGTGTTTTCCTTCTTTTGCTTTCTGAATTGCATTTTGTGCAATCTGAACCGGGTTTTTATTTTCCTCTTCGGCATAAACCGGAACGCCGATCTGTTCGCCCAGTACTTTCAGCTGATCGATCGCAGCCGGACGGTAAACGTCGCCTGCAACCAATAATGGATTTTTTCCTTTTTTCTTTTTCAGATAATTGGCAAGTTTTCCTGAGAAAGTGGTTTTACCTGAACCCTGAAGACCTGCTATCAGAATGATTGTCGGATTTTCGGATAAATTTAATTCGGAGCTTTCACCGCCCATCAGTTTGGCCAGTTCGTCATGTACGATCTTGACCATCAACTGGTTCGGATTCAGAGAAGTGATTACATTCTGACCGATTGCTTTGTCTTTTACAGTGGTTGTAAAATCTTTTGCCACCTTATAACTTACGTCGGCATCAACCAGCGCACGACGGATTTCCTTGATGGTTTCCGCCACATTGATTTCTGTAATCTGACCTTTTCCTTTCAGCGTATGCAACGCTTTGTCCAATTTTTCCTGTAAACTCTGAAACATTCCTGAAAATTCTTTTTTGGATTGCAAAGATAAGAATTTTGAGGTTTAAGTTTCCAATCGAAATCATCAAAGCAAAAATTGATTCAACTTATTAGAAATCATTGGAATTTGAACTGAAAACTCAAATTACAGCACTAAATCCGACAGTTCTTTTATTCACAATTTGATTCGGTTTAACATAGTCTTATTATATTTGTTCTTTTAATTGACACATGGTTATGGAATATTTGGAATTTGAACAGCCGATCAAAGAACTTCAGGAACAGCTGAAAAGTTGTCAGCTGATCGGTGAAGGAAACGGAGTAGATGTAAAGCAGGCGTGCAAACAGATCGAGCTGGCAATCGAAGAAGCAAAAAACAGAATATATTCAAATCTTACACCCTGGCAGAAAGTTCAGCTTTCGCGTCACCCTTCCCGACCTTATTCATTGGATTATATATATGATATGGGCGGGAATTCTTTTTTGGAGCTGCACGGCGACAGGAATTTTGGCGATGACAAAGCGATGATAGGCGGAATGGTCAAAATTGACAATATCCCGTTTATGGTGATCGGTCAGCAGAAAGGAAAAAACACAAAGGAAAGACAGTACAGACGTTTTGGAATGTCAAATCCGGAAGGATACAGAAAGGCATTGCGGCTGATGAAACTGGCGGAGAAATTCAAAATGCCGATCGTAACGCTGATCGACACTCCCGGTGCTTATCCGGGTCTGGAAGCAGAAGAACGCGGTCAGGGAGAAGCGATTGCAAGAAATATTTATGAGATGATGAAACTCGAAGTTCCGGTCATCTGTATCGTAATCGGTGAAGGAGCCAGCGGCGGTGCATTGGGAATCGGTGTGGGCAATCATGTCTTTATGATGGAAAACACCTGGTATTCTGTAATTTCGCCCGAAAACTGTTCTGCAATTCTTTGGCGTTCATGGGATTACAAAGAGCAGGTGGCAGAAAAAATGAAGATGACACCAAATGATATGCTTGAGCTGAAAATCATTGACGGAATCATCAAAGAACCGCTTGGAGGTGCGCATTACGATCCTGAGAAAGCCTCTCAAAATTTAAAAGCACAGATTCTGAAATCTTATCATGAACTGAAAAAGCTGAGCCCCGAACAATTGAAAAAACAAAGACAGGAAAAATTCCTTGCAATGGGTGAATTCGCAGGCTAATATAGTCTTTGGTTTTCCAAATCCAATCTTCGCAAAATGAGCGTAAGACCCAAAAAATATTTA
Source organism: Flavobacteriia bacterium (assembly GCA_019455045.1). Classification (GTDB taxonomy): domain Bacteria; phylum Bacteroidota; class Bacteroidia; order Flavobacteriales; family Weeksellaceae; genus Moheibacter. The sequence continues at coordinate 2,020 of JACFND010000085.1, read as the reverse complement.
GGCCAGCATTTTCTGAAAGATGAAAATACGGCCCGTAAAATTACGGAAACGCTCAGCTGGTCCGGTTATGATGCAGTGCTTGAAATCGGTCCGGGAATGGGCGTGCTGACCAAATATCTGATTGATGAAGGAAAGGATATTTCGGTGGTCGAAATCGATTCGGAATCGGTTGAATATCTCAAAGAAAATTACCCGAAACTCAAAATCTATGAACAGGATTTTCTGAAAATGGATATTGAAAAGACCTTTGAAGGAAAACCAATCTGCATACTTGGAAACTTCCCCTACAACATTTCTTCTCAAATCGTTTTTAAAATCATTGAAGACCGAAAATTCATACCCGAAATGGCGGGCATGTTTCAAAAAGAAGTAGCCGAAAGAATCTGTGCAAAAGAGGGTTCAAAGATTTACGGCATATTGTCGGTGCTGACTCAGGCCTATTACAAAGCTGAATATCTGTTTACGGTTTCTGAAAATGTTTTCAATCCGCCGCCAAAGGTAAAATCGGGTGTGATCAGACTTCAGCGACATACCGAAAAAATGAAAACCGATGAAGAATTGTTTTTTCAAATTGTAAAAACCGGATTCAATCAAAGACGAAAAACATTGAGAAATGCGCTCAAAAGTTTAATCGGTACCAAAACAGATTTTGATGATAATTTGCTTAACTTGCGGGCCGAACAGCTCAGTGTAAATCAATTTATTGAACTCACCACAAAACTGGCCGAATGGAAGAAATCATCAACAAAGAATTCCTGACAGAACTGTCTGACTGTATCCGGGATCAGAATCCAAAGAAGACGCTTGAGCTTCTTTCGGAACTGCATCCGGCGGATATTGCCGAGGTTTTTCCAAAACTTGAGCTGGAGGAACAGTCCTATCTGATTTCGCTGTTGGACGGTGAGATTTCAGCTGCAGTTTTGCTTGAACTCGAAGAAGATGACCGTAAAAAACTGCTCGGTCAGCTGTCTGCAAAAGAAATTGCGGATGTACTGATTACACAGATGGACACCGACGATGCGGTGGACGTGATTTCTGAACTTTCCGAGAACAAACAGGGTCAGGTCATTTCACAAATCGAAGACAAGGAACATGCGCAGGACATCGTCGATCTGCTTCGTTATGACGAGGATACTGCCGGCGGTCTGATGCGGAAAGAATTTGTGGAAGTCAACAAAAACTGGACGGTGCTGCGTGCCATCCGTGAGATGAGACGACAGGCTGAAGATATGCACGAAGTCTATTCGATTTATGTGGTGGATGATGACAATGTGCTGCTCGGCATACTGAGTTTGAAAAAACTGCTGACTACTTCGTCAAATACCAAACTGGAAGAAGTTTACAACAACAAAGTTCATTATGTAACTGTTACTCAGAAGGATGTGGAAGTCGCCAATATGATTTCAAAATATGACCTGATGGAAATTCCGGTGGTCGATGAACTCAAACGGCTTCAGGGTGTGATTACGGTGGACGACATCATCGACGTATTGAGGGAAGAAGCCGATGAAAACTATCAGTTGGCTGCCGGTATTACACGAAACGTTGATGCGAGCGACAATATACTTACGCTGACCAAAGCGAGGCTGCCCTGGCTGCTGATCGGTATGTTTGGCGGATTGGGCGCTGCAAGTATCATTCACGGTTTTGAGGAAGCGCTTGCAAAATATACGGCACTGATTCTGTTTATTCCGCTGATTCAGTCAACTGCGGGGAATGTCGGAATCCAGTCATCAGCGATTGTGGTTCAGGGATTGGCGAACGGAACGATTCAGGGGAAAATTGTAAAAAGACTTTTTAAGGAATTTTTATTGGGATTGCTGAACGGTGTCGGAATTTCAATCATCGTGCTGATTATCAGTCATTTCTTTTTTGGAACTTCTTATCTGGTTTCAATCACCATTATGATCGCATTGGTCACAGTGATTGTCAATGCGGCATTGATCGGAACTTTCATACCGATATTTTTGGACAAAAGAGGAATCGATCCGGCGGTTTCAACCGGTCCGTTTATCACCAC
>JACFND010000022.1:8773-40964 GCA_019455045.1 Flavobacteriia bacterium | reverse complement strand
AAAAGACGGTTATTGAGGAAACTGCCACCCCCGAAGTGAGAATAGAAGTGGATTATTTGGACGGTTTTCAGTACGCCGGTGAAATGCTGAACTTCTTCCCTACTGCCGAGGGATATGTCAGAGCAACACCAACCGGAAACATTACCCCCGGCGCTCCGCCTACCGGTTATGCTTACAGTTATGTTTTTAACTATACCGATCATCTTGGCAATGTATGGCTGTCTTACTCAATGGATCATCTGACAGGAAAACTCAAAATATTGGAAGAAAATCATTATTATCCATTTGGATTGAGGCACGAAGTTTATTTAACCGGCTCAAAACTGGATTTCTCAAGAAACCCCGGAGACGGAATAGAACCCGAACCCGGTCTGCCGCCTGTGCTTGATTATGTGACAAGAATGGAGTATCAGTATAAATACAACGGCAAAGAGTTCCAAGATGAGTTGGGGTTGAACTTCTACGACTATGGGGCAAGGAATTATGATCCGACGATTGGGAGGTGGAATGTCACAGACCCGATGGCTCCTAAATACTTTTCTCACAGTCCTTATACCTATGCACTCAATAATCCGGTATATTTTATTGACCCGGATGGAATGCAGGTAGGCCCGGGAGATGATATCTTTAATGAGGACGAGCCGATTGTTTTGGAAACAGCAGTTCTTACGGCTAAAGCTCCTGAAAAGAAACCCAAAACCGAAAGTTCTTCTGTATTTTCATGGGGGTTCTTACCCAGGTTAAATGCAACAAGAGGACTTTTTGGTGCCGATGGAGAAAAAAGTATTCACGGTGCATACAGAAATATGCTATCGCCTGAAAACAGAGGCGGATATATAAAAATGCAACTGGCAAAGAGAGAAGGTGAATGGTTTGCAGTGGGAGTATTTGCAGTTGTATTGGCTCCTGAAGTAGCCTTGTATGGCTCGGTAATAGCTGAGACCAAATTTGGTTTATATGTTTTGAAAACAGCAGGAAAAATAGCGATTGATGCTACGGCTCAGTATGCAATAACCGGAGACGTGAACTGGGGTAATGCCGTAGCCGGGTCTGTGTTGCCGGGAAAAGCCGGGACTGCATTGTCGCCAATAATGAGTGAAGGGGCTGATGTTTTACAAAATAATATTTTAAAGGATAAGCCTGTTGATTATCAAAAGTCTTCAGCCAAAGTAATCGGCGGCTATTTAGGTAACTTGTCCGGAGTGGGGACTTCAGCAGTAAGTTCAGACTGGAGTAGTAAGGTTGGAAGTTTCATTTTTTCAAATGGTATTCAATCTTTTCAAACACAAGGGAATTCTGAAATTATTAATTCACGATTTAAATAATTATGCCTACTCTTAAAGATGTTATAATGGTTATTATTGGCTTTATCGTCTTTTTAATTTTTATATACTTTGGAAATATTTATGCAAAAAACAATTTATCTAAAATATATGAAAACCAAAAATATACCATAGGAGAAATTACTCAACAAAGAAACGAAACGAGAAGCAATCACTATCGCTACCATTATTTTTTAGAAGATAAAAAGATGAATGGCAGGTTTTATTATGAACGCAGAGGAAAATATGCACATTTACCTTTGGGAAAATATTTTGTCGTTTTTGACAGTTTAAGACCTAAGAATTCTGTGCTTTTGCCGTTTCTTGTTGTCCCTGATAGCATTACAGAAGCACCACCCGAAGGCTGGAAAGAATTGCCAATACCAGTGGATAAAGAAGAAATAAGGAAGTTTTTGGAAGATTATTGAAAATGAAAATCTCAAATAATGAAATGAGAATAGACATGGATATACTAAGCTACGATTATTCGGGTGGCAACGGAAACTCAAACCTGCTTCTGAATGTTAGCGATGCGGTAAGCACCGGAAACAGCATGGGCTTTGTGGACGGCAATACCAATCCGGCATTGGACGATTATGAATACGATGCAAACGATTTTCGAGCAAAAGACTTTGAGAAAGTCTTTTGCGAAGAAACCGAGCGAAGCTCAATGGTAAAGGACAGAAACAAAGGAATCACCTCTATCACATACAACTATCTCAATCTGCCTGAGTTGATTATTTTTGAAAATTCAAACTCAATTGAATATACCTACAATGCGGCAGGCGTAAAACTGAAAAAGACGGTTATTGAGGAAACTGCCACCCCCGAAGTGAGAATAGAAGTGGATTACTTAGACGGTTTTCAGTATGCGGGTGAAATGCTGAATTTCTTTCCTACTGCGGAGGGATATGTGAGAGCAACACCGGCCGGAAATATTACACCCGGCGCTCCGCCTACCGGCTATGCTTACAGTTATGTTTTTAACTATACCGACCACTTGGGTAATGTACGACTGTCTTACTCAATGGATCACCTGACAGGGAAACTGAAAATACTGGAAGAAAATCATTATTATCCTTTCGGATTAATGCATCAAAAATATTCAGCACCAACCGGAAGAATTGAAGCCATAAACAATGAAACAGACAAAGCAGTGAATCCGGAAAACCCATTGGATGTCGTTTCACTTCATGCGCGTTATGATTACAAATACAACAACCGCGAATGGCAGGATGACAATAACCTGGATTGGTATGCGATGGATTTCAGAAACTATGACCCGGCAGTCGGCAGATTTCACAACCCGGATCTGCTCTCCGAGGTTTCTCCTGACTGGAGTCCATACAGATTTGCCTTCAACAACCCTGTTGCTTTTAATGATCCTACCGGACTATGGGAAGGAGATATAGAAATTGATCTGTTCTTTGATGAAAGTTCGAATTATGTTGAATTTGATTTTCTCGGGTGGCGGATTAAGCTAAATTTGCCAGAAGGTGCGGAGGATCCGGAGGGAGGCGATGTAAATTATGGAGGTGAGGAGAATGTAACCGATACAGAAAGAGATTTTGACAATGGAAAACCGAAGAAAGGAGATAAGGGTCAGCAGAAAGACCCGAAACCTTGGGACTTAAATGGTGATGGAAAACTACAAAAGGATGAAGCGGATCTCTGGGGGGTAACTGAAGCAAAAGATATAACAGTTGATAATCAATACATTGATTGGACCGGATTAAAAATACCAAAAGGTCTCAAGGATGGAGACGAATTTTATATTGGGACAGTAGAAGCATTTCGAAAATTACCTTATGAAACTGCTGCTACTTATGGTGGAACCAGTTTTAAAATAATTAGTGTGGAAAAGGGGATAGTCGAAGTGTTGGATCAGGATTACCATTATGACATATTGAAAAATACCAGTATAGCAATTTTTGTGAGAAATTTACTTACCGATTTCGGACGCCCTAGGACTATGGAGCAATATCATCACAAGTTTAGAACTTATAATATTCACTATAAAAATCCACAAATTCAATTAAAAAAATGAAGAAAATTGTAATTTTCCTGCTCTTAGATATTTTCATATTGAATTGTCAATCAGATAAAGAAAGATATTATTTTTTAGACGACTTTACATCAGTGGATATCGGTTACCCCTATGGTACATTAATCTACAAATCAAATAACAATCATTGGGGATATAAAACCTTTGATACTATTGTGGTCTATTCTGATGTTGATAAGTATGGTGAAAATGGCTCCTGGATTATCGCCATGCAAAAGCCGAATCGAGATTTAATGCTGGAGAGAATTGAAAGTAGTTTGCGAATCTTATATGCCTATCACTACGAAAATGATTCACCTGTCATCTCTTTTCCCCATTTGGTTACCGATAAACAAATCAGTAAGCTGTACAAAAAAGATTTGGATTCCGTATTTCAACTGACAAAGGACTCCATAAAAACCTATCAAGAAGTGGCAAAAAAGATATTTGAAAATGAGGCCTTTTATCAAAATATTTTTAAATCCCAGGTCAATTATTATATCATCAACAAAAAGAAAGATTCGATATATGGTCCCATGAATGAGAAGCGTTTTTTAGAATTTAAGAAAGCAAAAAAGATAAGATTGAAATTCGGCAAAGCACCTTTTTGGAAATGGTAATTTTGTAAATAGTGTATCAGAGGTGTTGTTTTTAAAAACGAGGATTATATGTTGTTGAAAGACAGAGCTGAGAGAACGCAACCAAATCAGTACACCTGTAAAAGTGGCAGTGTTTCAAAGTTAGTGATACAATAAAACAAAGGATGTAACCCATTGAATTTGAGTGAATATTAAAATAAAAAAGAGAGATTTTGGAGCAGGGTAATCCTGCACTAAATATTTTTGAATGTTTTAAATCGTTTAAAATGGAAAAAAGCAAGCGTTCGTGTTTCAAAGTTAGTGATACCGGAATTTGCCCTCATTGTAAAGGAAAAGAATTGGTTAAACTTTTCGAAAATAGAGACGGACGGCCGTTCGTCTCTACATAAACAATGATGACCTGACCATCTTGATTAAATTCTTTCAATCATGTTTTGTTTCCGACCGATCCGCAGCGCGGATCGAATATTTGTAGCCAAAAGAGAACACAATAGAAAATGTTTTGGCGCTGTTTTTGGCGCGAAGCAAACCAAAAACTGTGACAAAACAGCCTGAATCAAATCAGTAAAAAATTCAGACTCCGAATTAAACCGTACACCGGTTAAAAAGATGAATAAACCTTATCCGAAAAGGCCAAATGAAAGGATAAACATCCCCATTTGTCAAACAGTTTAAAAAAATAATTGATGAAACCCGCCTCTTAAAAATCTCACTTTTAAACTTTTATAATACGGCACACCGCAGAGAATTTGTCTCAAATGTCCCCAAACCGACAAAACGGCACAAATGTCCGTCTGGGTCACAGATTTCGCATTTCGTACCAAATCGACACAAATGTCATTTCCAATGACTTTTATATTCAATTGTTTGTCAGTAATTTAGCCTGAAAATAAAAAACCCTGATGCTGAGATACTCCATAGATCATGTATGGATAGTGTATGGATAAAGCATAGATAGTGTATGAAATAAACCACCCAAAAAACCGGATAAGAAAACTTATTTCCGGGCAGATCATTAATACATTTCTTTTTCAATCCCTTTATTTTTCTGAATCCATACATTTTTTAATCCAACCTGTTCAAAATTTGAACATCTTTTGCAACAGCGAAAAAATTACGGCTACAAGAAATGCCACTGCACAAAAAAAAGGCCCAAAAGACGGTCGAACCCTCAAACTGTTTTTCGGTAAAATAGAAACAGACGCTTAATTTTATGTAATTTTGATTAATAAATTCAACAATTCATGAGCAAAGCCGCATCAGAACTGATACTGAATCCGGACGGAAGTATCTATCACTGCAACATCAGACCCGAACATCTTGCCGATCTGGTGATTACGGTCGGCGATCCAGATCGTGTCAAAGAGGTTTCAAAATATTTTGATCATATCGAATTCAAAACTCAAAAAAGAGAAATCGTTACACATACCGGAACGCTCAACGGAAAACGGATGACTGTGATTTCGACCGGAATGGGAACCGACAATATTGACATCGTATTCAGCGAACTCGATGCGCTTGCCAATATCGATCTGTCAACCGGCGAGATCAAATCCGAATTCAGAAAACTCAGTTTTGTCAGGATGGGCACTTCGGGTGCGCTGCACAAAGAAAATCCGGTGGATTCTTATGTTTTGGGCACTCACGGTCTGGGTTTTGACGGTCTGCTACATTTTTATAAAGATTCCGAAAAATACAGATCACTCGAAATTGAAAAAGCTTTTTTGGATCATTCAGATTGGGACCGAAAAAAAGCAATGCCTTATGTGGTCAAAGCTTCGAATCGTCTGTTTGAAAAATTGAATTCAAATTTGACCGGAGCCGGAATTACAGCCACAGCAATCGGTTTTTACGGTCCGCAGGGAAGATACCTCAGACTGATGCCCGAGCCTGAAAACATCAACGAAATACTGGCGGGATTCAGTTTTGGAGATTTAAAAATCACAAATTTTGAAATGGAAACTTCTGCGATTTACGGTCTTTCGGCAATGATGGGTCACGAAGCGCTGTCGATCAACTGCATCATTGCAAATCGTGCGCAGGGAGAATTCAGCAAAGACACCCACAAAAGCGTTGATCTGATGATTCAGTATGCTTTGGAGAAATTGACGAAATAGGTTTAAAATCAGCTTAAAACCGAATAATAATCCTCAATCACTTCCAGTTCTGATCTGAAAGCATGCATGCTGTCTGCAAATTTTTCGAGTGATTTTTTCTGCAGTTCCTTTGCATAATTCATTTTGTAATCATTCAGATCATAGGCCGAATGACAGGTGTATTGGGCAGAATAGCTGACACTGCCTTCTTCTTTGTGTGAAATCAGTTTTGAAAAACGGCAGGAAATAAAACGGCCGGTATTCATCACATCGGGTATATGGATCTTTCTCATCCAGCTGACAAATTCTTCTTCAACTGTTTCATCCACACTGATGGTAACGCTGTAAATAATCATAGTCTGACTGAATTTATTGACGAATATAAGCGATTTTTGGAAAGTCAAAAGAAAAAAACCAAAATTTAGGCTGAATTTCATAAATTAGCCGTTTGTATAAATAAAAATTAATAATGAACGAGACCCAAAAGTTTATCAATGATAATAAAGATCGGTTTTTGAACGAACTGTTTGAATTGCTGAGAATTCCTTCCGTAAGTGCGGATCCGGCATTTAATCAGGATGTTTTGAATACGGCCGACAAAGTAGCCGAATTTTTGAAAGAAGCAGGTGCAGACAATGTTGAAGTCTGTGAAACCAGCGGCTATCCGGTTGTTTACGGCGAAAAGATCATCGATCCGTCAAAACCGACCATACTGGTTTACGGCCATTACGATGTGCAGCCCGCAGATCCGATCGAATTGTGGGAATCTGCGCCTTTTGAACCGATTGTCAAAAAAACAGAGATTCATCCGGAAGGAGCAATCTTTGCAAGAGGTTCGGCAGACGACAAAGGTCAGTTCTTTATGCAGGTCAAAGCTTTTGAAGCAATGAACAAAACCGGCGAGCTTCCGTGCAATATCAAATTTATGATTGAAGGCGAAGAGGAAGTCGGTTCGAGCAGTCTGAGCGAATTTGTTCCTGCCAACAAAGAGAAATTAAAAAATGACATCATCGTGATTTCAGATACCGAGATTATCTCAAAAGATCAGCCGTCGATTTCTGTCGGTCTGAGAGGTTTGAGCTATGTTGAGGTTGAAGTGCACGGTGCAAATATGGATATGCATTCGGGCGTTTACGGCGGTGCGGTTCCAAATCCGCTGAATGTGCTTTCGGCCATGATTGCAAAACTGCATGACGAAGACGGAAGAATAACGATTCCGGGATTTTATGACGATGTACTCGAACTTTCGGCTGAAGAAAGAGCTGAAATGGCGAAAATTCCGTTTGATTTGGAAGAATACAAAAAGTCAGTCGGAATTGCAGATATTCAGGGTGAGAAAGGATATACGACCATCGAGCGTACCTCGATCCGTCCAACTTTAGATGTGAACGGAATGTGGGGCGGATACATCGGTGCGGGTGCAAAAACTGTGATTGCGGCAAGTGCATTTGCAAAAATCTCAATGCGTCTGGTTCCGAATCAGGATCCCGACAAAATCACAAAGCTTTTTACAGATTACTTCCCTACCCTTGCGCCTTCATCGGTCAGAGTGGTTGTAAAACCGCATCACGGCGGACATTCCTATCTGCTGCCAACCGACGACAAAGGTTATCTGGCAGCCAAAAAGGCGATGACACAGACCTTTGGAAAAGAAGCGCTGCCCACAAGAAGCGGCGGAAGCATTCCGATTGTGGCGCTGTTTGAAAAAGAATTGGGCTCAAAATCTGTACTGATGGGATTTGGTCTGAATTCGGATGTCATCCATTCGCCAAATGAGAATTACGGTTTGTTTAATTTCTACAAAGGAATCGAGACCATTCCGTATTTCTTTAAATATTATACAGAAGGATAAAATTTAAGATTCATTTGAATCGGATAGATTAACTTTTCCAAAGTTCTAAACTTTGGAAAAGTTTTTTTATAGCTTCCCGGAATTAGTATTCAAAAATCGATTAAACATAATGCATAATCAACCGAATCCGGGAAATGTGGGTTTCTAATATAATTTAGAGGAATACGATCTGATCGATGCAGAATCGTTCGATTTGGGGAATTTGGAAACAGTAATATGAGGAGAAGGTAGAGACGCACGGCCGTGCGGCTCTACAATAAAGAAAGCCCGGAAAATTCAGACACAAAAAAAAGCAACCCTTTCGGATTGCTTCTGTATTTGAATTCAATTTGTTTTGAATTATGCTTCGGGCTGATTTTCCTCTTCAGCAGTTGCATCATCAGCAGTCTGGTCTTTGGTTTCCTCAGCAGTTTCTTCTGCTGTCGGAGTTTCCTCAACCGCTGCTTCCGGCTCCTGAACTTCGGGAGCTTCTTCAACTGCAGTTTCCTCAGCTTTCACTTCGGTTTCTTTCACCTCAGCTTCTTCTTTTTTGGAACCGCCTCTTCTGCTTCTTCTGGTTTTCTTCTCAGGTTTAGCAGTTGTATAGGTTTCGTTGAAGTCAACCAGTTCGATCATGGCAGTATCTGCTCCGTCACCCAGTCTGAATCCGGTTTTGATGATCCTTGTATATCCCCCCGGACGATCTCCAACCTTTGGCGCCACCTCTCTGAACAGTTCGGTTACCGCTTCTTTATCCTGAAGATAGCTGAAAACGATACGCCTGTTGTGGGTGTCGTCGGTCTTTGATTTGGTGATCAGGGGTTCAATATAGGTCTGCAAAGATTTGGCTTTTGCAACCGTTGTATTGATTCTTTTATGAGTGATCAGAGAAGAAGCCATATTTGAAAGCATCGCTTTTCTGTGCGCTGCCGTTCTTCCCAGTGGATTTATTTTCTTACCGTGTCTCATTTTTCTAAAATTATTCTACGTCCAATTTATACTTAGCGATGTCCATTCCAAAGCTCAAACCTTTGTTGTCGATCAGTTCTTCCAACTCAGACAAAGATTTTTTACCAAAGTTTCTGAACTTCATCAGATCTGATTTGTTGTAAGAAACCAGCTCTCCGAGTGTTTCCACTTCGGCAGCTTTCAAACAGTTCAAAGCACGAACAGACAGATCCAGATCGATCAGTTTTGTTTTCAGCAATTGTCTCATGTGAAGTGCTTCTTCGTCATAAGTATCGCCGTATGCAACTTCTTCAGCTTCCAGTGTGATTCTTTCATCCGAGAACAGCATAAAGTGGTGGATCAGAATCTTGGCAGCTTCGGTCAGCGCATCCTGCGGAGTGATCGAACCGTCGGTGGTGATTTCCAGAATCAGTTTTTCATAGTCTGTTTTCTGTTCAACACGATAGTTCTCGATGCTGTATTTCACATTTTTGATCGGTGTATAGATCGAATCGATTGCGATGGTCCCGATGGCTGCATTTGGCTTTTTGTTGTCATCTGCAGGCACATATCCGCGACCTTTCTCAATTGTAAAACTAAAATCGAGTTTTACTTTTTTGTTCATATTGGCAATCACGAGTTCCGGATTCAGGATTTGGAATCCCGAAATGAATTTGCCCAGGTCTCCGGCTGTAAGCTGATCCTGACCGCTGATAGAAACATTGACAGTTTCGCTGTCAGTCTCTGTGATCTGTCTTTTGAATCTTACTTTTTTCAGATTCAGGATGATCTCGGTCACATCTTCTACAACTCCGGAAATGGTGGAAAATTCATGATCAACGCCTTCAACTTTCAGCGAAGTGATCGCATAACCTTCCAGTGAGGAAAGCAGTACCCGTCTCAGCGCGTTTCCGATGGTCAGACCGTAGCCCGGCTCCAAAGGACGGAATTCAAATTGGCCGTAATGCTCATTTGATTCGATTAGGATTACTTTGTCCGGTTTTATAAAGTTTAAAATTGTCATCTTTTTTTAAAGTTTTTTATTGAGTGAAACCGCAGTGATTTCTTATTTAAACACAATCTCTGTTAATCCAAAGGATTATTTAGAGTACAATTCGACGATCAATTGTTCTTTGATGTCTTCCGGAATCTGAATTCTCTCCGGAGCCGAATTAAATGTACCTGACATTTTTTCGTCGTTCCAGATCAGCCATTCGTAATTCGACTTCGATCTGAGTGAATCACTGATGGCGGTCAGTGTTTTTGATTTCTCACGTACAGCAACTGTATCACCTGCTTTCAACTGATAAGAAGGGATGTTTACCACTTCTCCGTTGACAGTGATGTGCTTGTGAGAAACCAGCTGTCTCGCTGCGTTTCTGCTGGGTGCGATACCGAATCGGTAAACCACGTTGTCCAGTCTTGATTCGCAAAGCTGAAGCAGAATCTCACCTGTAATCCCCGGATGTGCGTTTGCTTTTTTGTACATATTTGCAAACTGTCTTTCCAGAATACCGTAAGTATATTTTGCTTTCTGCTTTTCTTCAAGCTGAATCGCATATTCTGATTTTTTACCTCTTCTTTTGTTGGCGCCGTGCTGTCCGGGAGGATATTTTTTCTTCTCGAAGCTCTTATCGTCACCGTAGATCGGCTGTCCGAATTTTCTAGCGATTTTTGTTGTTGGTCCTGTATATCTTGCCATTTTAATCTAAATTTTGAATTTTGAATTTTGAATTTTAAATGATGAGTTCATTCAGCATTTATCATTCAGCATTTTCAATTTGTTACACTCTTCTGCGTTTTGGCGGACGACATCCGTTGTGCGGAAGTGGAGTCACATCAACTATTTCGCTTACTTCGATACCTCCGTTGTGAATTGTACGGATTGCAGATTCTCTTCCCTGGCCGGGTCCTTTCACATATACTTTCACTCTTCTCAAACCTGCTTCAAGCGCCTGTACAGTTGCGTCCTGTGCAGCTACCTGTGCAGCGTAAGGAGTGTTTTTCTTTGATCCTCTGAAGCCCATTTTTCCGGCAGATGACCAGGAAATGACTTCACCGTTTTTATTTGTCAGAGTAACAATGACATTGTTGAAAGAGGCTTGGATATGAGCCTGACCTGTAGCTTCAACAACAACTTTTCTCTTCTTTGCAGTTTTTTGATTCTTTGCCATAACTCATTGATTATTTAGTAGCCTTTTTCTTGTTGGCAACTGTTTTCTTCTTACCTTTTCTTGTTCTTGAGTTGTTTTTGGTCTTCTGACCTCTCAACGGTAACCCAATACGATGACGGATACCACGCTGACAGCCGATGTCCATCAGTCGTTTGATGTTCAATTGAACTTCAGAACGAAGTTCACCTTCCACTTTGTAGTTTTCGGTAATTGCCAGACGGATTGCGTTGATCTCATCATCGTTCCAGTCCGATACCTTTTTGTCTTCATCGACACCTGCCTGTGCCAATATCTTCTGTGCTGTGCTCTTGCCAATTCCGTAGATGTAAGTCAGTCCGATTACACCTCTTTTTTTGCTCGGCAAATCTACTCCTGAAATTCGTGCCATAATTAACCTTGTCTTTGTTTAAATTTAGGATTCTTCTTATTGATCACGAACAAAACGCCCTTGCGGCGCACAATCTTGCAGTCAGCACTTCTTTTTTTAATTGATGCTCTGATTTTCATAAAGTTCTTTATTAATTTATTGCTCCGGCCACATGGCCTCCTGTCATTTATTTAAAATCTCGAAATTTGACTTTCTCTTTTCAATGATCTGATTCACAATCAGTTCTGAAAAATCCGGTCAAATCAGTCGACTTTAAGGTGTGCAAAGGTACAAAAATAATATTTACACACAATATTTTTTCTCTAACTGTCAGTAATTTCTGTCAATTCGATCAGAAATTCATTATTTCAAAAAAAGTCAAAAGAGTTGCTTCAAAATTGAAACAACTCCCGGACCTTCAAATTATTTTTTAGTAACGGTAAGTAATTCGTCCCTTTGTCAGATCGTAAGGCGACATCTCGATCTTCACTTTGTCGCCGGGAAGAAGTTTGATGTAATGCATACGCATCTTTCCCGAAATATGTGAAGTGACGATGTGGCCGTTCTCGAGTTCAACTTTGAACATCGCATTTGACAATGCTTCGATGATCGTACCGTCCTGTTCTATATGTTTTTGTTTTGCCATATTCTTTTTGACAACCTTTTATCAGGCTACATTTCTAACTCTACCCGATGACATCAGACCGTCGTAATGGTGATTCAGCAAATAAGTGTTGATCTGCTGTACCGTGTCCAAAATTACAGCCACCATAATCAGAAGCGAAGTTCCGCCGTAAAACATCGACAGACGCTGATCGACTCCGAACATGTGTACGATTGCAGGCATAACTGCAATCAGCACCAGGAAGATTGAGCCGGGGAAAGTGATTTTTGACAAAATATCGTCCAGATATTCAGCCGTATCCTTACCCGGTTTGATCCCCGGAATGATTCCGCCGTTTCTCTTCAAATCGTCCGCCATCTGATTGACCGGAATGGTAATCGCGGTATAGAAGAAGGTAAACACGATGATCAGGATTGCAAACACTATATTGTTCTGCCAGGTGAACGGATCGGAAACTTTCTGGAAGAATATCATCAGTGATGAATTCGAATCAGAAACCAGTCCAACCAGTGTAGCCGGCAAAAACATGATCGCCTGTGCAAAGATGATCGGCATCACACCTGCCGCATTAACTTTCAACGGGATGTATGAACGAACCGAGTCGGTAACAGATCTCATATAGCTGCTGCTTCCCGATTGAGCTCTTCTCACATACTGCACCGGAACTTTTCTGACTGCCTGAACCAAAATCACACAAAGGAAAATGGCGATCAGCAATCCGAGGATTTCCATCATAAATGCAATCCCTCCGGTAGTGTCCACCTCAAATGCGTTCAACAGCGCCTGAGGAAGATCGGCCAAAATACCCACCATAATCAGGATTGAAATACCGTTTCCGACACCTCTGTCCGTAATCTTCTCACCCATCCACATGGTAAAGATACAGCCTGTTACCAGGATGATCACCGATGGCACCAGGAACCAGAAATTGGTCGGTGCAAGCAGATAGGCAGAATGGAATCCGCCGCTGTAAGGCAGCAGCTGGGTCTGAAGCAGAGTCAGATAAGCAGGCGCCTGTACAAGACAGATCGCAATGGTCAGCCATCTGGTGATCTGAGTCACCTTTTTCTGGCCGCTCTCACCGTCTTTCTGCAGTTTTTGCAGATAAGGAACAGCGAGCTGCATCAGCTGGATCACAATCGCAGCAGAGATATAAGGCATGATTCCCAAAGCGAGGATTGACGCTCTGTTGAATGAACCTCCGGTAAAGGAGTTCAACAGTCCGAGCAGTCCGTTTTGTGATTCTGTCTGCTCAGCAAGCAGTCGGGTCACCTCGTTGATGTCAATACCCGGTAGCGGAATATAAGAACCGAAACGATAAACGATCAAAAACATAAAAGTTATGGTCAGCTTTTCTCTCAGCTCCTTGATGTTCCAGATATTCTTTATGGTTTGTATAAGACCTTTCATTGTTAATTAAATAAGTGTTCCTGTCATTGATGAAAACTCATCCGACAGTTGAAAATTAGATTATTTGCCCTGGGTCGTTTCTGCCTTGCCGCCTGCTTTCTCGATCGCTTCCTGTGCGGTTTTGGTAAATTTGTCGGCAGTCACATTGACTTTTGCCTTCAATTCGCCTCTTCCCAGGATTTTGATCAGATCGTTCTTGTGTGCAAGACCGTGTTTCACCAAATCTTCTTTTGTCAGGCTGTCGCTGATTTTCTTGTTGTCAACCAGCATTTGGATTACATCCAGGTTGATACCGTTGTATTCAACTCTGTTGATGTTGTTAAAACCAAATTTCGGAACACGTCTCTGAAGCGGCATCTGCCCACCTTCAAATCCGACATTTCTCGAGTAACCCGATCTGGATTTGGCACCTTTGTGACCTCTTCCGGCAGTTCCTCCGTTTCCGCTTGCCTGTCCTCTGCCCTTTCTGAACTTGTTCTTTACAGAGCCGGCTGCGGGTTTTAGATTATTTAATTTCATTTTGTTTCTTTTTTAAGTGTACTTTGAATTACAAATAATTATCTTTCAACCTTTACCAGGTGTGAAACTTTTCTGATCATTCCTTCGATGGCCGGAGTTGCTTCGTGTTCAACCACCTGATTCATCTTTCTCAGTCCCAATGCGATCAGCGTATCTTTCTGAGATTTCTCTCTGTTGATTGCACTGCGTACCTGTTTGATTCTCACTTTACTCATCTCAATAATTATTTGCCGTTAAACACTTTGGTTACAGAAATTCCTCTCTGACGGGCAACTTCACCAACACTTCTCATTTCGAGTAATGCTTTGAAAGTAGCCTTCACCACATTGTGAGGGTTTGAAGATCCTTTTGATTTTGACAGTACGTCGCGTACGCCAACCGATTCCAAAACCGCACGTACAGTTCCGCCCGCAATCACACCGGTACCAACAGAAGCAGGTCTCAGAAACACCTGAGCGCCTCCGTATCTTGCTTCGTTTTCATGAGGTACTGTGTTGCCGGTCAAAGGAATCCTTACCAGATTTTTCTTTGCGTCTTCAACTGCTTTTGCTATTGCACTCGCCACCTCTTTTGATTTACCAAGTCCGTAACCCACGACTCCGTTTCCGTCTCCAACCACAACGATGGCAGAGAATCCGAATGCACGTCCTCCTTTGGTTACTTTGGTAACTCTTTGTACACCTACCAGACGGTCGGTCAGTTCCATTCCCGCCGGTTTTACTTTTTCAATATTTTTGAATCCTAACATAATTTTCGCTTCTTAGAAATTTAAACCTCCTTCTCTTGCTCCGTCAGCCAAAGCTTTGATTCTACCGTGATACACAAAACCGTTTCTGTCGAAAACAACAGTTTCAATTCCTTTAGCTTTTGCCTTCTCGGCAATCAGCTTACCTACTGAAGCAGAAATTTCTGTTTTGGTGGTTCCTTCTGCCTTCTCTCTTGACGATGCTGATGCAAGCGTTACGCCAGCGTTGTCATCGATCAGTTGAGCGTAAATCTCTTTGTTGGAACGATACACAGACAATCTTGGTCTTTCTGCAGTTCCAAAGATATTACGACGAACACGTCTTTTTATCTTTTGTCTTTTTTCTGTTTTTGATAGTGCCATTGTTCGATTATAATTTATTATGCAGTCTTACCTGCTTTTCTTCTTAATACTTCTCCTACAAACTTAATTCCTTTTCCTTTGTAAGGCTCAGGCTTACGGAATGATCTGATTTTTGCAGCAACCATGCCCAAAAGCTGATTATCGTGCGAGCTCAGTGTAATCACCGGATTCTTACCTTTTTCAGAAAGGGTTTCTACTGTTACTTCTTTTGGAAGTTCCATCATGATGTTGTGCGAAAACCCGAGTGAAAGATCCAGAATCTGTCCCTGATGAGACGCTCTGTAACCTACACCTACAAGTTCAAGCTGTTTTTTAAATCCTTCAGAAACACCGATCACCATATTGTTGATCAGCGATCTGTACAGTCCGTGCAGCGCTTTGTCTTCTTTTGATTCAGACGGTCTGGTAACAGTCAGTACGCCATCTTCGATTTTCAGTTCAAAACCTTCTTTGATGGTCTGGGTCATTTCTGCATTCTTCCCTTTAACGGTTACAACACCGTCCTTCATTTCAACGGTAGTACCGGCGGGAATGTTGATATGTGCGTGTCCTATTCTTGACATTTTCTTCTTCTTTTAATCATTAATATACCAAACACAATACTTCACCTCCAACATTCTCCTGACGAGCCTGTTTGTCGGTCATTACACCTTTTGAAGTAGAAACGATTGCTACTCCAAGTCCGTTCAAAACTCTTGGAAGTTCACCGGCGCCTTTGTACTGACGCAATCCGGGACGTGAAACTCTCTTCAGTTTTCTGATAACCGGTTCTTTGGTCATCCTGTCATACTTCAGAGCGATCTTGATCAAGCCCTGATGATGATTTCCGTCCTCAAATTTGAAGTTCAAAATGTAACCCTGATCGTAAAGGATTTTTGTGATTTCCTTTTTAAGGTTAGATGCAGGAATCTCAACAACTTTGTGTCCTGCAGACATCGCATTCCTGATGCGTGTCAGATAATCTGAAATTGGATCTGTTAACATAAATACGTTTATTTTACAGTATAGAACCGCTCTGGCTCTACTTTTAAACTTAAACTTTCCCAAAAGCCGCCAATGATTCAGCATACTTTTAGGCGTGCAAATGTAGGAAGATTTTTTTATTTGACAAATTAAGAATAAAGTATTTTATTTTTTTGACGGCCAACCCGCATCTCATCAATTCAAATCCAAATTCGAAATATGATTTGATATTTCAATCCAAAGACACCTATATATAATGTCAGAAAATAAAATTCGGAATTGGAAAAACAGAGCCAAAAAAAAACCTCACAGTAGAGAGTTCAACTATGAGGCCAAATAACTAACACACAAATAATCTTAAAAAAAATTAAGACTTTAGAAAAGTTCAGATTGGTTAATGACTTTTTCTGCCGACAAATATACAAAAGTCTATCAATTTAGTATACTATTCCGGAAATTTTTTTTGACTTTTTATCAAATCAGCCAAAGTTTCGTTCTCAAGGAGCTTGAGCGTTTGGTCCCTAACCTGCACCATCAGCCGGTTTACGCAACATGTGTACTCGTCCGGACAGTCATCACATTTTTCATAATAATTTAAACTTACACAGGGAACCAATGCGATCGGACCGTCCAAAATCCTGAAAAGTGATGCCATATTGATGTCTTCTGCCGACATTTTCAGAAAATATCCGCCGCCTTTTCCTTTTTTCGAATCCAGGAAACCGTATTTTTTCAAACTCAAAAGTATCCCCTGAAGAAATTTAAAAGGAATGTTCTCATTTTCCGAAATTTCAGAAATCAAAACAGGAACTCCTACCGGCTGTCCCGCCAGATACTTCATCGCTTTCAAACCGTATTTTGCTCTTTTTGTCAGCATAAACAAAACTCCATTAGACCGCAAATTTCGGCAATTTATTCTAACTTGCGGCCGAATTCAAAATTAATAATTACAAAATGAAAAACAAAATACTTACTATCGGTTTGATGTTAGCAGTTTATGGTCTCAATGCCCAATATTCCACACCCAATACAGGCGTCGATTGGACACTCGACGATATAGCTGCCGATTCGCCGACCACTGTGACAGTTGACGGAAATGTTTATACACTTCATGAAGATCTGATGGTGATGGAAAACGATTCACTGTCGCTCAATACCAATCTGATCCTGAAAATCGCTCCGGGTGTTGAAATCGGTGTGAAAGGCTATTTCAAAAGCGATGCAGAAGATCTGGTTGAAATTACGGCAGTCGATCCGGCCGATCATTACAAAGGATTCTGGTTCTATGATGAATCTGAAATTTATTTTAAAAATACAATGATCGAATACGGCGGCGGTCTGAAGGTTGTAACCGCTAATTTCCAAATGTACAATTGCGAAGTTTCCGAAAATTCGGCAGGTTCATCGACCGGCGGTGCAATTTCATTTTCAAAAGGAAGTCCAATTGTAAAAGATACATTTTTCTTTTTTAACGACAAACCGGCGCTGAGCTCTGCAGCAAATGCATCGGTATCTGCATGGATCGAAGGAAACTTCCTGGAAGGAAATCATCAGCTGAACGGAAATGCACCACAGATCAATATGGGGCCGAGCGGTACTTCTGATACCATCAGAATCATCAACAATATTGTAATCGGCGACAGAGATCTGACCAAAGTGGGCGGTATTTCAGCTTCGAGTCTGGTCGGTGTTACCAACAAAATTCTGATTAAAGGAAACGAAGTCAGAGACAACCGATACGGAATTACATCAATGGGTCCTGCTTCTTCGGGAATCATTGCGGACAACATCATTGAGGACAACGACACCGAAGGCGAACCGATGCTGGGCGGAAGCGGTATCAATCTTTACAGTACCTCACTGGTTTATGTGACCAATAACCAGATCAGAAGAAATTTGTGGGGAATTACACTACAGGAAACTGCACAAATCAATCTGGGAAGTGATGATCCCGATGATTTCAATCCGGGGCTGAATGTGTTCAGCGAAAACGGAAACGGAGGTGTGGTTTATGCACTTTACAACAATACTGCAAACGAAGTCAAAGCGCTTCATAACTGCTGGATTGAAGGCGAGCAGTCAACAGAAGCCGAAGTTGAAGATGTGATCTTCCACAATAACGACGATCCGAATCTGGGCGAAGTTTTCTTTGATCCGTTTGAATGCGGAATCGAAATGTCAACAAACGATCTGGACAAAACAGCATTCAGAATTTATCCGAATCCTGCAAAAGATTTCTTCCAAATCGAATCAAAAGAATCGGGTACGGTTAAAATCACAGATATGAGCGGAAAAACAGTTCTGAAAAGAAACAGCATCCAATCGTGTGACAGTATTCGTTTCAGTCTGCCAAAAGGAATTTATGTGGTTGAATTCTTTAACGGAAAACAAAAACAAACCCAAAAACTGATTGTCAGATAATCAGTGAAATATTATAAAATGAAAGCCGGATTGATTTCCGGCTTTTTTTATTTTTTGTGCTGAGAAATTTTCCGCCTTAGAGTCGGGGGAAGAAAATTTCAGATTCAAAAAAATCATTCAATTTTCCCCAGCCCTAAAAGGTGATTGAATGATTTTTTTTTAAGTATGTTATGGTCTTGAGAAATTTCCCACCCTATAAGGTCGGGGAAAGGAAATTTCGAGTTCGAAAGATAAACATTTAAGTGTCAAGGAAAAGAAATTTCAGATTCAAAAAAATCATTCAATTTTTCCCCAGCCCTAAAAGGTGATTGAATGATTTTTTTTTAAGTATGTTATGGTCTTGAGAAATTTCAAAATAAAAATCAAGCCACTCTGCTTTCTTTATTATTCATTCGCTCATTGTCAAATGCAATCAGGGTTCGGATTCGCCTGAGTCCGTATCTCCAAAGACTGAGACAGAGAATGGTAATCATCACAAAATAGATGACCGGTGACTGCTCCAGATCGAACAGGAAGAAATCATACAGTCCGTGAAAAATTACAGGAACGATAAATGCAAGCAAAAAATGTTTTGTCCTTTTTTTCTGGTCGCTTCTGAATCCGAGTGCAAAATAATAACCCATAAAGACCGCAAAAAGCATATGCGCCGGAATTGCCATAAACGCTCTGACAATCGCAGTTTCAAAACCAAGCTGCCAGATATAAAGCAGATTTTCGACCGATGCAAAACCAAGCGAAATAAATGCAGCATAGACAATCCCGTCATAACACTGGTCAAAAAACCGGTTTCTTCTCAGAAATAAATAGACCGCAATATATTTTATGCCTTCTTCAATAACTCCCGCAATTGCAAATGCATTCAGAAAGTTTTTCAGGCTGCCGCCGATTCCCAGATCGATCAGCAGATGAGTCAAAAAGAATTCGATTCCGGCAATGGGAATCGTAATCAGTGCAC
This sequence comes from Flavobacteriia bacterium, assembly GCA_019455045.1. GTDB lineage: Bacteria > Bacteroidota > Bacteroidia > Flavobacteriales > Weeksellaceae > Moheibacter. The sequence goes on along the minus strand of JACFND010000022.1, from coordinate 21,582 downwards.
CGATCAGAAAACTCAAAGCCAATATCCAAATCGGTTCTTTTTCGGTATCTCTCAGATAAATAAAAAAACAGAAAAAAACGACCGGAAGCAGTGCCGACAATATGAACAGTAAAAAATTCATCTTCAGAACCGGCTCTTACCAGCGCATCAGCACGCTGCCCCAGGTGAATCCGCTGCCAAAAGCAGTCATACAGATCAAATCTCCTTTTTGGATTCTTCCCTGCTGAACCGCCTCGCTGAGCGCAATCGGAATAGATGCCGCTGTGGTATTGCCGTATTTTTGAATGTTGTTAAATACCTGATCATCTCTCAATCCCATCTGTCTCTGTACAAACTGACTGATTCTCAGATTTGCCTGATGTGGTATAAATAGTTTTAAATCTTCAATCTTTTCGCCCGATTTCTCAAATGCTTCTTTGATCGATTCCGGAAAACGGGTAACTGCCTGTTTGAACACAAAATTTCCGTTCATATGCGGATAAATCTGATCTGCAGTAATCTGATTGTCCTCTTCCAAAAGAACATCTGACCAGCCGTAAATAGTACCCGGAAACAGCACCGCAAGTTCTTCGGCATATTCGCCCTGACTGTGCATATTGGTACTGATGATGCCTCTTCCCTCTTCTTCGTTCGCAGAAACGACAGCAGCGCCGGCTCCGTCACCAAAGATGACAGAAACGCCCCGACCGCGGGTGGTCATATCAAGACCGAAAGAATGATCTTCTGCACCGACCACCAAAATATTTTTATAGATACCCGAACGGATATATGCATCTGCGGTTGAAAGCGCGTAAATAAAACCCGAACACTGGTTTCTCACATCGAGCGCGCCGATGGTGTCACAGCCGAGTTTCTGCTGCAGCAGCACACCGCAACCCGGAAAGAAATAATCGGGACTGAGTGTTGCAAATATGATGAAGTCGATGTCTTTTGCGGTCAGACCAGCATTTTTCATTGCCATTTCGGCTGCCTTTACACCGAGATCGGAAGTTGACAGTTCAGAATTTCTGCCAAGATGCCTTCTCTCCTCAATTCCGGTACGCTCACGAATCCATTCGTCGTTGGTATCCATTACTTTGGCCAGGTCATCATTGGTCACTGTGTTTTCAGGCACATAATGTCCGGTGCCTGTTATGATTGATTTTATCATCTCAAAGTTTTAAAAGAAAGCACAAATTTAAGTCTTTTTATGCACAGTTATTTAAAGAATTGATTCAAAACCATATCCGAAAATTGGTTTGATTTTATTTTGGATGAATTATGGGTTGGCTTAAAATCATTACACCTTATAGTTTAAATGCTTCATTCAATTTGAAATAATCAAAAAAACCTCACTGTCAGACCGACAATGAGGCTTAATTATTTTATTAAAATAAAAAAATCATTCTTTGATCCGCTCCATATACGAACCGTCTTCTGTATTGATTTTTACTTTGTCTCCTTCGTTGATAAACAGCGGAACTCTGATTTCTGCACCGGTTTCGGTGGTGGCAGGTTTCATCGCATTGGTTGCGGTGTCTCCTTTCAGTCCGGGTTCGGTATAAGTGATTTCAAGAATCACAAACTGCTGCATCTCAGCCGACAGCGGCATTTCATCTTCTGCTCTGAACAGTATGGTTACTTCATCGCCCGCTTTCATAAACTGAGCATTCTCAATCATATTTTTGTTCAGATAAACCTGAGAATAATCGTCATTGTTCATAAAATGAAAACCGTTGTCATCTTCGTACAGATACTGATATTTTCGGGTTTCAACTCTTACTTCGTCAATTCTGTGACCGGCCGGAAAAGTATTGTCAAGCACCTTGCCTGTGGTGATGCTTTTCAGTTTTGTCCTGACGAATGCAGGTCCTTTGCCGGGTTTTACATGCTGAAATTCAACGATCTTCCAGGTATCATTGTTCCAATTGATACACAGTCCTTTTCTTATATCTGCTGTTGTTGCCATTTAAATAATTGTATTTCTGATTTTAAATTTCTCCTCTCGGATTGTATCCTTTCATCACGCCTCTCGAACTGTTCTGCAGGAATTGGATGATCAGATCTCTTTCTTTGGTCGCTTCAAATTCAGCTTCGATCAGTTCAAGCGCCTGAGATGTATTTTTATTTTTTTGAAACAGGATTCTGTAGATGTTCTGAATCTCTGAAATTTTTTCGTGTGTAAATCCTCTCCTTCTCAGTCCGACCGAATTGATTCCGGCATAGGAAAGCGGATTTCTTGCAGCCTTCACATAGGGGGGCACATCTTTTCTGACCAGCGAACCGCCTGCAATAAATGCATGTTCACCGATCATCGTAAACTGATGGACAGCGCTCATTCCGCCAACAAATGCATGATCTCCGACCACGATATGTCCGGCAAGTCCGACACCGTTGACCAGTATCACATGATCACCGATTACACAGTCGTGTGCAATATGCGCGGTTGCCATCACCAGACAGTTGTTGCCGATTTTGGTATAACCGAGCGCATTGGTACCCTTGTTGACGGTCACACATTCTCTGATCACCGTATTGTCACCGATGATGGTCTGTGTTTTTTCGCCCTGGTATTTCAAATCCTGAGGAACGGCAGAAATCACAGTACCCGGAAACACTTTGCAGTTTTTCCCGATTCTGGCACCTTCCATAATGGTCACATTGGGTCCGATCCAGGTTCCTTCTCCGATTTCAACATCATCATAGATCGTTGAAAAAGGTTCGATAATTGCGCTTTTTGCAACCTTGGCACCCGGATGAATATAAGCAAGTGGCTGACTCATTTTGATCGATTTAGATTTTGTCTTTTGTAACCAGTGCCATCATCTCTGCTTCTGCAGCAATGGTATCGTTCACGTAGGCATAACCGCGCATGTGTACGATTCCCCTTCTGATCGGCTGAAGCAGTTCGACTCTGAGAATCAGCGTATCGCCCGGAATTACTTTTCTTTTGAATTTCACGTTTTCAATTTTCATGAAATAAGTCGAATAATCCCTCGGATCGTCAATCTCGCCAAGCACCAAAATTCCGCCCAGCTGTGCCATCGCTTCTACCTGAAGCACGCCCGGCATCACCGGTTCCTGCGGAAAGTGACCGACAAAGAACGGTTCGTTCATGGTTACATTCTTTACGCCGACCAGACATTTTTCTGATTTCTCAATCACCTTGTCCAAAAGCAGGAAAGGCGGTCTGTGCGGAAGAATTTTTAAAATATCGTTGATGTCATAAATCGGATCTTTGGTCAGATCAAATTCGGGGACATTCTTTCTTTTTGCGATTGCAATCTGTTTGCTCAATTTTTTTGCAAAGTTAGTGTTGATCTTATGACCGGGTTTGTTGGCGATGATTTTTGCTTTCAGCTTTACGCCGACCAATGCCAGATCTCCGATCACGTCCAGTAATTTGTGACGCGCAGCTTCATTCGGATAGTGAAGCGTGATATTATCCAAAACACCGTTCTGCTGGATGGCTACATCCTCTTTGTTAAATGCTCTGGTCAGTTTCTTTTTTGTCTCAGGTGTAATTTCTTTGTCAACATATACGATCGCATTGCTCAGATCTCCGCCTTTGATCAGTCCCGAATCAAGCAGATATTCAAGTTCGTGCAGAAAGCTGAAAGTTCTTGCATTTGCAATCTGGGTATTGAATTCGGAAATATTTTTGATCGATGCATTCTGGGTCCCCAAAACTTTGGTTCCAAAATCAACCATGGTGGTCACCTGATAATTATCTGCAGGTATCGCAGTGATCTCGGACCCTGTCGCAGGATCGGTATAAGTGATGATCTCTTTGATTACAAAATATTCTCTTGCTTTGTCCTGCTCGACGACTCCGGTTTTCTGAATCGCATCAACAAACAGTTTTGCCGAACCGTCCAAAATCGGAATTTCGTCATTGTCGATTTCAATATAGACATTGTCCAAATCCATTCCGGTCAGTGCTGCAAGCAGGTGTTCGGTGGTATGGATTTCAACTCCTTTTTTCTCGATGGTGGTGCCTCTTTCTGTGTTGGTCACATAATTTGCATCTGCCTCCACATGCGGCATACCTTCAAGGTCGGTTCTGACAAATACAAAACCGGTGTTGACCGGTGCCGGTTTCAAAGTCAGATTCACTTTACAACCGGTGTGCAATCCCACTCCGTTCAATACGCAGTCTCCGGCAAGTGTTTTTTGCTTATCAGACATTATTCCTTTATTGTTTGTTTAATTTCTTTTTCGAGTTCTTCCAATTTTCTGACGATTTCAGGAAAATTACGGAAATATACATAAGATTTTCTAAAGTCAGCCGCATTCATCGCAGGCGAACCGTAAACTTTTGCTCCGTCTGCCAGATTGCTGTTTACACCGCTTTGTGCCTGAATCTGTACAAAATCTCCGATTTTCAGATGACCGATGATACCGACCTGACCGCCGATGATACAGTTTCTGCCGATTTTGGTAGAACCCGCAATCCCGGTCTGAGATGCGATTACAGTGTTTTCACTGATTTCAACATTGTGCGCAATCTGAATCTGATTATCGAGTTTCACACCCGAACGGATGACAGTCGAACCGAGCGTCGCACGGTCGATGGTACAGGATGAACCGATCTCTACATTGTCACCGATGATCACATTTCCGATCTGAGGAACTTTTTCAAACGAACCGTCTTCTTTGGGTGTAAATCCAAAACCGTCCGCACCGATGACCGTATTGGCATGGATGATACAGTTTTTTCCGATCACCGTATCGGGATACAGTCTGACACCCGAATGGATGATGCTGCCCTCGCCGATCTTTACATTCTGACCAACATGAACATTTGAGAATATCATCACATCATTACCGATTTCAGAATCTCTGTCGATGTATGCAAAATTCGCCACATACACATCTTTTCCGACTTTTGCGGATTCGTTGATAAATGAATTTTCTTCGATTCCTTTTCTTTTGCTTCTCAGATGATTGGCGTGATTCAGAAGTCGGGTGAACGAACGGTAGGCATCGTCCACATAAATTAGTGTTGGAGTCACCTCTTTTTTGGGAACAAAGCCGTTTGAGACGATTACAATCGACGCACCCGTGCTGTACAGATAGTTCTCATATTTGAGATTGGCCAAAAACGAAATTGACCCGGCTTTGCCCTCTTCAATCTTGGAAAGGGTTTCTACTTTAACCTCCGGATTCCCCTCTATTTTCCCTTCCAAAAAAGAAGCAATCTCTAACGCGCTAAATTCCATAGACTGCAAAAATATAAATTTTGGATATATCTGCCGATTGAATTATGCTTTTTTCTTAACATTCAAATAACATAGGTGATACTTTTTGATCGGATTCAGAAGATGATGCGACAAAATCTGAAGCGGTGAATCAGAAATTTCATCCAGCGTTTTGTCTTTGTTCATGATATAAATCGGCGAATGTCCGCTGTCATAAGGCGCTACTCTGATGCGTGTCTGGTGCACAAAATAACTGCCGTCGTCAACACCCACAATCGTCTTTGCCTCTTCGGTCAATTCTTCAATTTTTTGGTTTGAAACTTTTTTGCTGTAAATTTTTGAAACCGGCAGTCTGCGGTTGACCAATGCAGATGAAATGTAAGCCAGAATTTTATCGTCATGATGCTGCCACTGTTTCAGACAGGTCCAAATATCGCTGTCATCCAGTTTTGTAAAATACTCAAGCCGTTCTGCCCAATCGGGTGATTTTGGGTTTTTCAGGAAATATTCCAAAGCGGGTGTTGCAAACAATTTCTCACCTGAACGACTGAGTTCTTTTGCACGTCTCAACGCTTCAATGGCAAGTACTTCAGCAGTTACAGAAGTTTTGTGGTTATAAACCTGCCAGTACATAAACATCCGTGCAATCAGATATTTTTCAATCGAATAAATTCCTTTTGAATCAATCACCAGCTGATCATCATTTACATTCATTGTCGAAATGATCCGGTCTGGATTGATGTTTCCTTCCACCACGCCGGTAAAAAAACTGTCTCTTTTCAGATAATCCAACCGATCGACATCCAGCTGACTCGAAACCAGTTGGGTCAGAAATTTTCTTTTGTATTCGCCTTTGAAAATTTTGATTGCCAATTCAAGCTGACCCGAAAATTCATTGTTCAGCATTTCCATGATGTGGAGAGAAATTTCTTCGTGCCGCCAATCTTCCATGATCGTATGTTCCAATGCATGCGAAAAAGGACCGTGACCGATATCGTGAAGAAGAATTGCAATCAGTGCTGCATTTTTTTCTTCATCAGAAATTTTTATTCCTTTAATTTCAAGCGTATCCAATGCTTTGTGCATCAAAAACATAGCACCCAAAGCATGATGAAATCGCGAATGTCTCGCACCCGGATAAACCAGTTCGGTCAGACCGGTTTGGCATATTCTTCGCAGTCGCTGGAAATACGGATGCTGGATGATATCAAAAATTAATTCACTGGGTATGCTAATAAAACCGTGCACCGGATCGTTAAATACCTTGAGCTTGTTTACGAACTCCAAAATTCAGAATTTTACCAAATATTAATTTACAAATTTAACGCAAAAAACAGTCTTATGGCGATAAAGATTTTATGGATAGATGATGAGATTGAACTCCTGAAACCGCATTCAATTTTTCTTGAAAAGAAAGGTTACGAAACCCAAATGATCAACAATGCAACCGATGCACTCGAAATTATTCCGAACGAAAATTTTGCAGCAGTCCTCATCGATGAGAACATGCCCGGAATGAGCGGTCTGGAGGCGCTGATGAAAATTAAGGAAATCAAACCCCAGCTTCCTGTGGTGATGATTACAAAAAGCGAAGAGGAACACATCATGGAAGAAGCGATCGGTGCGCATATCGCCGATTATCTGATCAAACCGGTCAACCCGAATCAGATTTTGCTCAGTCTGAAAAAAATTCTGGACAGAAACAAACTGATTACCGAAAAAACAGTGGTCAACTATCAGCAGGAATTTAGAAAAATTGCAATGGATCTGATGAATGCAAGAGATTATGACGATTGGAAAGACATTTATAAAAAATTGGTTTTCTGGGAATTGGAGCTCGAAAACATTGAAGACAACCAGATGGCGGTCATACTCGAAGACCAGAAAAGAGAAGCAAATGCAGCCTTTTTTAAATTTGTAAAGAAAAATTATCACGACTGGCTGCACACCGACGACAAACCGGTTCTTTCGCATACCGTTTTCAAAGAATATGCAAAACCGCATTTGTCAAAAGACAAAAACACCATGCTGATTGTGATTGACAATCTGAGATTTGACCAGTGGAAAACGATTGAACCGCTGTTTTCAAATATGTTCAATATCGAAAAAGAACAAATGTATTACAGCATACTTCCGTCAGCGACCCAATATGCAAGAAACGCATTGTTCTCAGGGCTTTTGCCGTCAGAAATCGAAAAAAGATTTCCGGACAAATGGCTGAATGACAACGAAGACGGAAATAAAAATCAGTTTGAAAAAGAATTTCTTGATGATCAGATGAAAAGACTCGGTCTGTCAGATCTGACCACTCAGTATTATAAAATCCTGAATTCTGATTTTGAAAAGAAAGTGCTTGATGATTTCCACAAATACAAAAACAAAAATCTGACGGTCATCGTTTATAACTTTATCGATATACTTTCTCATGCCAAAACCGACAATCAGATTGTGAGTCAGATGATTCGTGACGACAAAACCTATCGTTCGATTACAAAAAGCTGGTTTGAAAATTCATATCTGCTTCAAATCATTAAAAAAGCGCAGGAAGAAGGAATGAAAGTTTTGCTGACCACAGACCACGGAACCATCTTCGTGAGAAAACCGTCTCAGGTGATCGGCGACCGCGAAACCAGCACCAACATCAGATACAAAATGGGTCGAAAACTTCAGTATGACGACAATGATGTGTTTGTGATCGAAGATGCGGAAGGCTATTATCTGCCAAGGGTCAATGTGAGTTCAAAATATATTTTTGCAAAAGAGGATGTCTTTCTGGCGTTCCCAAAAAATTACAACCATTTTGTAAATTATTACAAAGACACTTATCAGCATGGCGGAATTTCTATGGAAGAATTAATCATTCCTTTCATAACTTTGAGCCCGAAATCTTAAAAATCGGTCTCAATGACAATTCAGGTTCATTCACTCGATCAGCTCGACGAAGCAGCCGAAAAACTGATGGCAGAATTCAAATATCCGGTCGTTTTGTTTGAAGGCGAGCTTGGCGCTGGCAAAACCACACTGATCAAATCACTGGTCAAAAAGATGGGTTCAAAAGACGAAGTCAGCAGTCCGACTTTTTCAATCATCAACGAATATGACTGTCCAGCCGGTAAGATTTATCATTTTGATTTTTATCGGATCAAATCAGAAGAGGAAGCGCTTGATTTTGGCACGGACGAATATCTCGACTCGGGTTATCCCTGTTTTATCGAGTGGCCCGACCGGATCAGCGGATTGCTTCCGGAGGACTTTCATAGGGTCAAAATTATTTCGGAAGAAGGTATCAGAAACATTTTTTTTGATTAATTTTATAGAATGGAAAGTACCGGAGTCTATACACCATTTTCGCGTCAGGAGCTCATTCCGAAGGCAGAAAGACTGGAAGTGAAACTGAGAGGCGGCAATCTGAGCATTGGCATACCCAAAGAGATTCATCTGCAGGAAAAAAGAGTTTGTCTGAATCCCGATGCGGTTCAGGTACTGGTTTCAAACGGTCATGAAATCACAGTTGAATCGGGTGCCGGCGAAGGTGCAAATTATTCCGATAACGAATATTCCGAAGCAGGTGCAAAGATTTCTTATGATCCGAAAGAAGTCTTTTCAAAACCTGTCGTGCTCAAAGTCAATCCGCTGACCGACAAAGAAATCGAAATGCTGAATCCTGATTCATTTCTGGTTTCAACGGTTCAGATCAATATGCAGACAAGGACTTATTTCGAAAAACTGTCTGCAAAAAAAACAACTGCCATCGGTTTTGAATTTATCAAAGATTCACACGGTTATCTGCCGATTGTCAGACTGCTGAGCGAGATTGCGGGGACCGCTTCCATACTGCTTGCAGGCGAACTGCTGTCAAACACCAACGGCGGAAACGGAATACTGATGGGCGGTGTGGCAGGAATCAGACCGACAGAAGTGGTGATACTCGGCGGCGGAACGGTTGGCGAATATGCTTCAAAAGCAGCATTGGGACTGGGTGCAAGCGTTCGGGTCTTTGATGATTCGCTCAGCCGGTTGAGAAGACTGCAAACCGATCTGGGTGTCAGAGTTTCAACTTCAATGCTCGATCCGAAAGAACTGGCAAAGTCATTAAAAAGATGTGATGTTGCGATCGGTGCGCTGAGAGGCGAAGTCCGTGCGCCCTGTGTGGTGACCGAAAAGATGGTTAAAAACATGAAACCTGGCGCTGTGGTCATCGATCTGAGCATAGACAACGGCGGCTGCTTTGAAACTTCTGAAATTACAACCCTCGACAATCCGATTGTGATCAAACACGGTGTGATTCACTATGGCGTTGCCAATATCACCTCGCGTGTGGCACGTACCGCAACCAAAGCGATGAGCAATTTCTTTATGCCTTATCTGCTGAAAATCGCTAACGAAGGCGGTTTTGAAAGAGTGGTCAAATCGGATATGGGGCTGAGAGAGGGCATCTATTTGTTTCACGGCAGAGTGACCAATCAGCAGGTCAGCGAATGGTTTGATCTGAATTTTCACGACATCAATTTATTAATCGTATAATTGCAGACTAATTTTCAAATCTTATGAGTTTTCTCAGAAGACTTCGTTTTTATCTGATCGGCTTTGGAATCGGGCTGCTGTTTGTGGCTTTCTTTTTTGGTTCAAAGGCAGCACAGTGTTCGTATCTGCCCAATTCGAGAACGCTTGAAGAAGCAAAGATTTATCCGATTGTTTATTCGGATGAAGCTACGGAATTTATAAAATCCGAAAAACTGGACAGCATTTTTGTGTATGACGAACTGTTCGGGAAAAGCGAAATCACAAATTTCGGTACTGACGAGGTCAGAGCCGAACCCTGCAGAATTTATCGTGCGACCTATCGAAAACAGAAATCCTATGATTTTGTATTTGAAATCTGCAATAAAAAAGAAACAAAACTGACTGAGATTAAAAAGTCGGGTGAGTGATTTCTGAAAAATTGATTTAAACTTTTTACAGGTTTGCTCCTGAAAAATAAATGTAATGACCGTCGGATCTGAATATCAGGGTAAAAGGCAGTCTTTCATCATCTGACCAAACAGATGAAAATCGGGTTGAATTCTCTTTTGCGAAAGTAATCTCTCCTTCTTCAAACCGATAATTAATTGTATCTGTACTGACTTTGGAATTATTTTTAATCCGGTTCAGTAAATTCTCATAATCCGCACTGTCAGCAATAAATATCATACCTGCCTGATAGTCACCGTGAATATCCGGATAACTCGAATCCTTCCAAACAATTTTTGCTGATTTTGGAAATTCAATTTCGGTAAAGTTTTCAAATTCATCTTTGTAGAAACTGTCTGTCGGATAAATCGCAGTATAAATTATATAAATCATCCCGACGATGACAGAAAACAAAACAATCAGCCCGATTTTTTTGTATCCTTTTTTTGACAAAAATCTGAAAATCAGATAAGCAATCCCAATTGGGACCAGGATCAGAAGCAGTAAAAAAAGTCCAAACAGCAGAAAAAACATGATTTATAAAAATTGGTTGAAGAATCGAAAGTAAAAAATTTTACCGAAAAAAAACAGCCGCTCATTTCTGAACGGCTGTCTGTATCTCAACTGAAATTTATTCTGAAATATGCAGTTCAACCTGACAGCTCAGTTTTTCGGCAATCTCATCGATATTGCCCACACCGTCGATTTCCACATATTTATTTTGTGCTTTGTAGAATTCAGCTACTTCATCGGTTTTCTGATAGTATTCGCGAATCCTTTCTCTGATGATTTCCTCATTTGCATCATCTGCCCGACCGCTCTCTTTTCCTCTTTCCAAAAGACGCGAAACCAAAATCTCATCATCCACTCTCAGCGAAAGACAGATGGTCACTTCCTCATCCATATCTTCTTTCAGAATCTGATCAAGCGATTCAGCCTGTGCGGTGGTTCTCGGATAGCCGTCAAAAATAAAACCGTCAAAACCTTTGTGTTTTGTCAGTTCTGCTCTCAGCATATCGGTCGTCACCTCGTCCGGAACCAGATGGCCTTTGTCCATGTATGAACGCGCCAGTTTTCCCAAATCGGTGTCGTGTTTCAGATTGTATCTGAACATATCACCGGTTGAAAGCTGTTTCAGATTAAAGGTTTTCTCAAGATATTTTGACTGAGTTCCTTTCCCGCTGCCCGGAGGGCCAAATAATACGATGTTGATCATTCTTCTAATTTAATTTGATAAATATCCGGCAGATTTCTGCCCAATCCGTCATAATCCAGTCCGTATCCCACCACAAATCGGTTGGGGATGCTGATTGCAACCATATTGATCGGAAGATCCTTTTTGTATGAATCCGGCTTAAACAGCAAGGTCGCAATCTTCACGCTTTTCACATTCTTTTTGTTCAGAATTTCATAAAGCGCTTCCAATGTGTTTCCGGTATCGACGATGTCTTCGAGTATAATCACATGCCGACCGCTCAGATCCATCGGAATTTCCATTTCCATTTCGACCTTTCCGGTGGTATGTGTGCCTTCGTAAGATTTGAGTTTCAAAAATGAAATCTCGCATTCGCCCGGATAATGTTTCAGGAAATCACTCATAAACATAATGACACCGTTGAGCACGCCGACAAAGACAGGCACATCGTTTTTGTGCTGTTCATAAAGCGTGTTCGCCACCTTTTTGATCGCATGCTCTATTTCCTCAAAAGTGATATAGGGCACAAAAATCTTGTCGTGTATCTTGATTTCCTTCATAAAAATTTATGGAGAGCAAAATTACATTTTTTTTGTCAATCAGAGATTGATTTATCGGATTAAATAACTGACTGACTGTATGAATAATATCAGCGTTGTTAATTTCGGTATAATTCAGCGCTTCCCGGCTCGCCCCGACGGACTGAATTTGTAGATTTGTATCATGGATTTCCCGATTCGAAAAATCATACATGTGGACATGGACGCATTCTATGCATCCGTGGAGCAGCATGATCATCCCGAATTGAGAGGAAAAGCAATCGCAGTCGGCGGTATGCACAGAGGCGTTTTGACCACAGCCAGTTATGAAGCCAGAAAATTTGGTGTCCGTTCTGCCATGCCCACCAGGATTGCATTGGAGAAATGTCCTCAGCTGATCATCGTCAAACCGAGATTTGGCAGATACAAAGAAGTTTCAAAACAGGTCAGAAATATATTTTTTGAATACACCGATTTGGTCGAACCTTTGTCTCTGGACGAAGCCTATCTGGATGTAACCCAAAACAAAAAAGGAGTTGATTCCGCAAACGACATCGCAAGAGAAATCAGAAAAGAAATTTTTGAAAAGACCGGACTGACTGCATCAGCAGGAATTTCGATCAATAAATTTCTGGCAAAAGTTGCATCAGACATCAACAAACCCAACGGACAAAAAACGATACATCCCGATCAGGTGATTGAATTCCTTGAAAAACTTCCAATCGAAAAATTTTACGGCGTTGGAAAAGTTACTGCAACCCGAATGAATTCACTGGGAATTTTCAACGGAAAAGATCTGAAACAAAAAACATTGAATGAGATGGTCAGTCTGTTTGGCAAATCGGGCAAACATTTTTTCAATGTGGTCAGAGGAATCCATCTGTCAGAAGTCAATCCGAACCGTATCAGAAAAAGCATTGCGGTGGAAGAAACCTTTTGGGACGA
>JACFND010000022.1:0-8673 GCA_019455045.1 Flavobacteriia bacterium | reverse complement strand
TCAATCCGAACCGTATCAGAAAAAGCATTGCGGTGGAAGAAACCTTTTGGGACGACATCAGCGAACAGGAAGATGTATACGAAAAAATTGAAGAAATCGCGGATGAACTGAGTTATCGGCTCGAAAGAAATGATGTGAAAGGAAGAACGCTGACGTTAAAAATCAAATATCCGGATTTTTCAATTTTCACCCGAAGCCGTACCGAAGATGAATTCTTTTATGAAAAGGATTTTCTGTTTTCGATTGCAAAACAACTTTGGGAACAGCGGCCTTATCACAAACCCGTCCGGCTGCTCGGTCTCTCGATGTCAAATCTGAATACCGAAGAAAAGAAACAGCTTTCAATTCAGCTGAGGATTCCTTTTAGGGAATTTATCTGATTGGAAAATCAGGAATCTCGCCAACTTGTCTCGTTTTTTGACGAGATTGGAACATTCGCCGGAATAGCCCAAACCGGCATTTCGTTTTAGTTTTCAAATTGTCAATCTAATTTCCATTTCAGTTATAATCTTGTCTATTATTTCGGGTGAAGTAACTATTTCTAAATGTTCTATAATTGAATCTTGATTCTTTATTAAAAAATTTAAACCATCTCTTCTTTCAAATAAGATAGCATTATCAAATTCAACTTCTTCACCTAAATACTTTTCAGAATATTTAAAGATTTTAATTTTCGAAATTTCAGCTTCAGTTCTTAGGCTTAAAGAGCTAAAGTTTCCATGATGGATAAGCGAACTTTTAACATTTTTGTCATTAGAAGTTTCAATTTCTTCAGGAGTATCAGATATTCTTACGTTAAGGTTAAAATAATCAACCCCAAATTCTTGAGTTTGATTCCAAACATTTGAAATTGTTAAATATTTTCCCTTAAAATTATTTATTGGGATAGAAATTTTAGTTGTTGTTATGATATTGCTGATGTAATTTAGCGCAAAGTTTCCTGAAAGAATTGTCTGAATTCTTTTCCCTTTCAGAAATTCTAAAGAACTTAAACTTTCTTTATCTATGTATTGTATTATCATAAAAATTACACACTACGAATCGCTTCCCTTACCCTAACCAGCTTTTTCAATAAATCCTCAAGCAGATCCAAATGAAGCATATTGGCACCATCGCTTTTTGCATGTGCCGGATCGGGATGGGTTTCAATAAAGATTCCGTCCGCCCCGACTGCGATACCCGCTTTTGCGATGGTTTCGATCAGTTCGGGTTTTCCGCCGGTCACGCCGCTCGACTGATTGGGCTGCTGTAGCGAATGGGTGATGTCCAAAATCACCGGCGCATATTGCTGCATCACCGGAATTCCTCTGTAATCAACCACCAGATCGCCATAACCAAGCATGGTTCCCCTTTCGATGATTGCAACATTTTGATTGTCCGAATCAGTAACTTTCTGAACCGCAAACTTCATACTCTCGGGTGACATAAACTGACCTTTTTTCAGCGTAACATGTTTTCCGGTTTTTGCGGCTGCCACCACCAGATCGGTCTGACGAACCAAAAATGCAGGAATCTGAAGCACATCCACATACTGTGCAGCCAGCTCGGCCTGATAAGGTTCATGAATGTCAGTAGTCGTGGGAACGTCGAACTCCTCTCCTATTTTTTGCAGAATTTTCAACGCTTTTTCGTCACCGATGCCGGTAAAAGAATCGATACGCGAACGGTTCGCCTTTTTAAAAGAGCCTTTGAAAATATACGGAATCTTCAAATCATCTGTAATTCTGACGATTTTTTCAGCAATTCTTCTTGGGGTGTCTTCATTCTCTATGGCGCACGGGCCGGCAATCAGAAAGAAATTCGGTGAGTCCTTGTGTTTGATTTTTGGTAAGTTCTGAATCATGCTGCAAAATTACTGAAAATTTGGTTCTGCATCAAAGAAATCGGAACGACATCGTTCATCCCTGTTTTGATCAAAAGTTTGGCTAATTTTGCAGTCGGAATGAAATCTTTCAACACAGAAAAAATCACCTATTTTGATCAGAAAATGATTCGGGACATCAAAATTCCGGATCGTTTCAATTATCCGCACAATTATGAACCGCACCCGCTCTGTCAGATTGCTGCGGACGAACTCAAGAATTATATTTCCAATCATTTCGGTTCTGAGTTTGATTTCAAAGTCGGAAAAATGTTTGGTGTACTCATCGTTGAAGATGCTGAAGGAAAACTGGGTTATCTGTCCGGTTTTTCCGGAAAACTCAATAATTCAAATCAGTACCCAAGGTTTGTTCCGCCGGTATTTGACATGCTGGATGATGACGGTTTTTATCGAAAGGGAGAACAGCAGCTCAATCAGATCAATCGAAAAATTGAAGTACTCAAAAATCTGCCCGAATACACTGAATTAAATAATAATCTTGAAAAATACAGGCTCGAATCGGTGCTCGAAATTTCGGCTTTCAAAAAACAGATGAAGCTGAACAAATCGGACCGAAAACAATTGAGAGAAACCAAAAAACAGCAGCTTGACGATCAGGATTATCAGGAATTTGAAAAAGAACTGATTCGTCAGAGCAATCTGGATCAGTTTAAATTTAAGATACTGAAAAGAAGCTGGAAAAGAGAAATCGACCGGATGACCGAACAGGCCGAATTGATAAAATCACAGATTAAACTGCTAAAAAAAGAACGAAAAGACAAATCAAATCAACTTCAGGACAAACTTTTTGAACAATATACTTTTTTAAACAAAGACGGAAAAGAAAAAAGTCTGGGCGAAATTTTTAAAGAAACCGTTTTTGAAAAACCGCCTTCAGGTGCGGGTGAGTGCGCAACTCCAAAACTGCTTCAGTACGCGTTTAAAAATCATTTAAAACCAATTGTTTTTGCAGAATTCTGGTATGGTCCTTCACCCGAATCAGAAATCAGAAAACATTCAAATTTTTATCCGGCATGCAGCGGAAAATGCAGACCCATTCTCAAACACATGCTGAAAGGAATTCCGGTTGACGAGAATCCTGTTTTTTCAGAACTTTCAAAAGAGAAACAGCTGAAAATCGTTTTTGAAGACGACAGCATCATCGTGGTCAACAAACCCAACGAGCTGCTTTCGATTCCCGGAATTGAAATTCAGGATTCGGTTTATACGCGGCTGCAGGAAAAGTCAACCGATTTTGAACCGCTGATCGTTCATCGGCTCGATATGTCAACTTCGGGTCTGATGGTGGTTGCAAAAACAAAGAAAGCACACAAGAATCTGCAAAATCAGTTTTTGAAACAAAGCATCAAAAAGAGATATACTGCGCTTTTGGACGGAGTTCCTGCTACAGTTGAAGGCGAAATCAATCTTCCGCTGCGCCCCGACCCGCTTGACCGGCCGAGACAGCAATTGGATTTCAAACACGGAAAAAAAGCACTGACCGTTTGGAAATTGATCCGAGAAGAAGACGGAAAAGCATTGGTTCATTTTTGGCCGAAAACGGGAAGAACACATCAGCTCAGGGTTCATTCTGCGCACCGTTTGGGTTTGGACACGCCGATAGTCGGTGATGAATTGTACGGAAAACCGGCAGATCGGCTGTATCTTCATGCTGCGGTTTTGGAATTTGTTCATCCGACAACCGGAGAAATGATGAGATTTGAAGATGAAGCTGATTTTGGTTAAAAATCTTTTGGATTTGGAAGCCTCGTCGGGATTAAATTATATTTACACGTTAAATTGAATTTATGCTGGAAAAGGACAATCCGAAGATCATCAGCGGCTGGAAATTTTACGATTGGGCGAACTCGGTTCATTCACTGGTGATTGCATCAGCGATTTTTCCGATTTATTACGGTGCCATCACGCTTTCAAATACACCGAATCCGATCAAATTCTGGGGTTTTCATCCTGAGGCTGCATTTAATTTCTCATTGGCAATTTGTTTTTTTGTGGTCATACTGCTTTCGCCGGTTTTGAGTTCGATTGCAGACACCATCGGAAACAAAAAGAAATTCCTCAGATTTTTCTGTTATCTCGGTTCGATCAGCTGTATGCTGATGTTTTTCTTTACCGACGGCAGAATCTGGCTCGGACTTCTGCTCAACGTACTCGCCGGGATCGGCTATTGGGGCAGTATAGTTTTCTACAATGCCTATCTGCCCGAGATTGCAAGCGAAGAAAAAATGGACAAAGTTTCCGCCGGCGGATTCATCATCGGTTATATCGGTTCGGTCATACTGCTCGTATTTTGTCTGGTGCTGATACAGACCATCGGAAAGGATGATCAGTCTTTTTATACCCGGCTGAGTTTTGTGCTGGTCGGTCTCTGGTGGATGGGATTTGCACAGATCACTTTTAAAAAACTGCCGTCAAGGATTTATGAAAAAAAGATTCCAAAAAGCATTGTCAAAGAAAGTTTTGCCGAGCTGAAACATACTGCAAAAGAATTGTTTTCATTTTCGGATCTCAGGACATTTCTGTACTCATTTTTCTTTTTCAGTCTGGGCATGCAGACCATTTTCCTGGTTGCAGCGCTGTTTGGCCAGTCAGAAATCGGATTGAGCACCGACAAACTGATTATGACGATTTTGCTGATTCAGATCGAGGCTATCATCGGTGCCTGGCTGTTTTCATTTTTGTCCGGAAAGATCGGAAACAGAAATACTTTGCTGATCGGAATTTTTATTTGGGTAATTGTTTGTCTGCTCGGTTATTTTATCGATCGCAACGATCCGAATGTTGAAATTCAATTTTATGTGATGGCGGGTCTGGTCGGACTGGTAATGGGTGGGATTCAACCGCTTGCCCGATCAACTTATGCAAAACTGCTGCCGCCGACAGAGGATCATACCACCTATTTCAGTTTTTATGATGTATTTGAAAAAGCTGCACTCTGTATCGGTCTGTTTATTTTCGGTCTGTTTATCGAAATGACCGACGGAATGAAAACCTCTGCACTGGTAATGGGGATTTCATTTGCAATCAGTTTTGTGATTATGTCATTTTTGAAAATGCAGAAGAAGGATTGATCAATCATAATTTTACATTTCCTTCTTTTTTGATGTTACGTAATTAGTTAACTTCACGTTGTGGAAATAAAGAAACAAATCATATTCTTCAGTGAATATTATGAACAGAAACTGAATAACGATGGCAAATAAAAAAAATATCAAAACATTTAATCAGCATCTTGAAGAGAGATACGGTAAAATCGGCAGTGACAAACGAACTGAGTTTGAAATTAAAGCAAAAGCTTTTGCTATTGGAGAAATTATCCGTGAAGAAAGAAAGCAGGCCAATATGACACAAGAGCAGCTTCCTGAAAAGTAAGAAGCAACCCTAATAAAAATCAACAATGACAGATTTATTAACTGAACAAATACAAAAAAATAAGATTTATAAGGATAAAGCAATTTGGGTCGGAACATTTCTTGGAGGACCATTAGTGGCAGGTTATTATATAGCGGAGAACTTTAAAGCTTTTAACGATTCTAAAAAAGCAAAGAAAACTTGGTTTTTCGCAATTTTGTCAACTATTGCAATTTTTGGTATCGTTTTTTTATTACCTGAAAACATCAAAATTCCTAATGCCACTATTCCAATAATCTATACAGTAATTGCATATTCACTCACTCAGCATTTTCAAGGAAAGAAAATTACAACTCACTTAGATTTAGGAGGTGAATTTTTTGGATGGTGGAGGACAATAGCCGTTGCATTAATTGGGGCAGTTATAACTTTTGTTCCACTTGCAGGTCTTATTCTCTTAATATACGGCATCAATTATAATAGTTCAGAAGTAACTAATACCTACGGTATAATGAGAAACGAAATTACCTTTGACAAAAATAACATTTCGGATACAGAAGTGAACAAAATCGCAAACGCATTAACAAAAACCGCTTATTTTGATGATGAGGTTACAAAACATATTTATGCAGAAAAAGTAAATGAAAAATACGAACTTTCAGTTTCAATTGGAAAGGACATTGCTGAAGACACTCAACATTTACAACTTTATTCTAACCTCAAAAACGACTTACAAACATTTTTTCCAAACAACAAAATTGTTTTTAAGTTCGTTGGCGATAATTTAGATGATGTAATAATAAAAATTGAATAATAAAAGGGTTGCTTCTTACTGCCGGTTGCCGGTTTGGCCTTCCGCCAGCGAAAGTGTCACGGGCGAGCTTCATTGATTTTTTCATTACTTTTGTGTATGCCGAGCACTTCCGGCTTTCTGTCATCGGCGGAATGCCAAAAGCCGAGCAAACGATAGGCGCAAAGAAAAGTTATATTTCACGAATCGAAAACGGACATACGGATATACAACTTTCTACGCTTTACAAATTGATTGAGTTGGGGCTTGGGTTAAAACTAAATCTGTCAATCGGATAGAATTTCAATAAAATTACTTAAAAAAATCACCCCTCAACAAACCCTGCCCGCTTCAGCAATGCGGAATTATCCGGTTTTCTTCCTCTGAATTTCTCATAGAGTTCCATCGGGTCAACACTGCCGCCGCTTTCCAGCAGATGTCTGAATTTATCGGAAACCTCAGGATTAAAAATCCCGGCTTCCTTAAAATAAGCAAATGCATCCGCATCCAAAACTTCTGACCATTTGTAGGAATAATAACCCGAAGAATAACCGCCGCTGAAAATGTGCGAAAACGAAACGCTCATATTGTTTCCGGCTACAGACGGATACAGATCGGTGCGGTCAAAAACTTTTTGTTCATATTCAGAAACCGAGTTGACAGCCAACTTTTCTTCACCGTGCCAGGCCATATCCAGCAAACCAAAACTCAGCTGTCTGACCGTCTGATAACCTTCCATATAATTCGCCGCTTTTCTGACTTTCTCAATCAGCTGTTGCGGAATGATTTCACCGGTCTGGTAATGATGTGCGAACAGTTCCAAAACTTCGCGCTCATAACAGAAATTTTCCATAAACTGAGAAGGCAATTCCACAAAATCATAATACACATTGGTGCCCGAAAGGTTTTCGTACTCGGTGTCGGCAAGCATTCCGTGAAGCGAATGACCAAACTCGTGAAACAAAGTGGTCACTTCGTTAAAAGTCAAAAGCGAAGGCTTGTCTTTTCCGGGTTTTGTGAAATTGCAAACGATTGAAATATGCGGTCTTTTCATGTTTCCGTCCACATTTGACTGCCCTCTGAATTCGGTCATCCAGGCGCCTGCTTTTTTTCCTTTTCTCGGAAAGAAATCCGCATAAAACAATCCCTGATGACGACCGTCCCGATTCAGAATTTCATAAACTTTTACATCTTCATGGTATTTGTCGATGTCGTTTCTTTCCTTGAATTTCAGACCGTAAAGTTTTTGAGCCGTCATGAAAATTCCGTCAATCACTTTTTCAAGCGAAAAATATGGTTTCAGTTCTTCTTCCGAAAAATTGAATTTTTGCTTTTTTAATTTTTCGGCATAATAAGCATGATCCCATTTTTGCAAATCATCCAAACAGTCTGCATTTTTCGCAAATTCCTTCAGTTCGGTTACATCTCTTTCGCCAAAATGTTTTGATTTTGAAAGCAGATCATTCAGAAAATCTTTGACTGTTTTTGGCGATTTTGCCATTCTTTCTTCCAGCACAAAATCAGCATGAGTCTTGTAACCGAGCAGTTGCGCCCTTTCCAGTCTCAGTTTTGAAATTGATTTGACGATTTCTTCATTGTTGTGTTCATTGTCCTGAAAAGCACGTTTGCCGTATGCCAGACTCAATGTTTTTCTCAGTTCTCGATTGTCGGCATAAGTCATAAACGGAATATAAGACGGCGCTTGAAGCGTGAAAATCCAACCGGTTTTCTCACGCGATTCGGCTTCATGCGCTGCCTGTTCGATCACAAAATCGGGCAGTCCTGCGAGATCGTTTTCATCTGTGAGATGAAGTTCAAAATCATTGGTTTCGGTCAAAACATTTTGCGAAAAATCCAATGACAATTTTGAAAGCTGTTTGTCGATTTCTCTTAATTTTTCCTTTTTGTCGTCGGGAAGATTTGCGCCGTTTCTCGAAAAATTCCGATAACTTTTTTCAAGCAGTCTGAGCTGTTCGGGATTCAAATCAAATTTTTCTTTGTTTTCATAAACCGATTTGACTCTTTGAAACAAAACCGGATTGAGACGCACATCATTTGAAAATTCTGAAAGCAAAGGCGAAACCGTCTGTGCGGTCCGCTGCATATTGTCGTTGGTTTCAGCATGAAGCAGATTAAAAAATGCAGCCGAAACGATATTCAGTTTCTCACCGCTGGTTTCAAGCGCTTCCACCGTATTTTTAAAATCAGGTTCATTCGGATTGTTGCAGATTTCATCGATTTCCTTTCTTGCCTCATCGAGTGCGGCGTGAAAAGCGGGCTCGTAATCTTCATCTTTTATTTTTGAAAACGGTATGCTGTCAAAAGGCGTATTGAATTTTTCCAAAAACGGATTTGTCATTTTTTAATTTTTTGAATCGCAAATTTAGGGATTTAAAAATCCGTAAAATAATCTTTGATTTCAATTTAAGTTTTATACGTATATTTGTTATAAATACACGTAGATGACAACAAAACTGACTTTAAGTATAGAAGAATCAATTATTAAGCGGGCAAAATCTTACGCAAAAGGCACCGGAAAAAGTCTGTCCGAAATCGTTGAGGAATATCTAGATTCAATTACCCAGGAAGATTATAAAGGAAATTTATCATCCAAACTGAAGAAAATTGTAGGATCGGTCAGTTTACCCGA
>JACFND010000021.1:22678-41243 GCA_019455045.1 Flavobacteriia bacterium | reverse complement strand
ACAGCTAAACGAACTTTTTGATTTTGGGTGTTAATTTGCGGAAGTCAGGAAAAAATCCCCGCTAACCATGGTTAACGGGGATTTTTCGTAAATAAAACTAATGAATGGAAATTTCTAGAACGGTATCAGCTGAAGATCCAGTTTCTGGTTTTCACTTGTTGATCCAAATTCTCCTTTGCTGAAAAGCACATAAGACTTTCTGCCCAGCATCGAAATTTTCTTTGTTACCAGTGTGTCTCCGGTTGCCTCATCGATCAGATACACATTTTTCTCGTCAAAGCTTTGAACCTCCATAAAAGGAGATGATTCCTTAAAATTATATTCGCCAAAATCTTCATCTTCAGTTTCAAACTTCAATTTGACTGTTGGCGTATTGTAAGAAAGCTGCATAAATCTGAATACGGTTTTATTGATATTTTCAGATACCGAATGGTTGTCCAGATAAGTCACCAGTTCCATGTGGTCGGGCATATTCACCGCATAAACACCGTAAAAACCGTTGAGCTCAACAGTAAGAGATGAAGTTGCCAGACTTGAACTTCCCTGACGTGCAGAGATTTGTTTTTCGCCAACCGGCAATCTTGCATAAGAATTAAATTCACCGTAATTCAAGGCCTCACCCGGTACCGGTGAATCATCCGCATACAGTCTCAACTGATTTGATCCGGGCGATGCATTCACAAAAACAACCCACCCGCTTTCCTGATTGTCAATAAAATCGTCACTGTTGTTCAGACATGAAACTGCAAATGCAAGCGCAAATGCAGCCATGCCGACAAGTTTGAATTTTCTCATTATTCGTATTTTTAGCATTTTAATTGTCTGTAAATAGACGAAAAAAAATGGAATGGTTGCGTTTCATTCATTGAATTTTTCAATCAGCCGTTCGACAAAAGTCATATATAATGCCTAATTTTGAGCTTTCAAATTTTAACAGAAAAATACAGAATATGAGTTCATTTGACGTTACCATCATCGGATCGGGTCCCGGCGGTTATGTGGCTGCCATCCGTTGTGCCCAATTGGGATTTAAAACTGCAATCATCGAAAAATCAGCTGTGGGCGGCACCTGCCTCAACATCGGCTGTATTCCTTCAAAAGCACTGCTCGACTCTTCTGAGCATTATCACAATGCAGTTACCGATTTTTCGGCTCACGGAATTGAAATTCAAAAACCAAAAATCAATTTCGCTCAGATGATCAAAAGAAAAGCTGAAGTGGTGGATGCAAATGTGAAAGGTGTTGAATTTCTGATGAGCAAAAACAAAGTTGAAGTTTTCAGAGGAACAGGATCATTCAAAGACGCTACCCATGTTACTGTGACCGCAGAAGACGGAAGCACTCAGGAAATCGAATCAAAAAATATCATCATCGCAACCGGTTCATATTCAACCGAACTGCCGTTTGCAAAGACAGACAAAGAAAGAATCATCACTTCGACCGAAGCGCTTGAACTGAAAGAAATTCCGAAACATCTGATCGTTATCGGCGGCGGTGTGATCGGTCTTGAGCTCGGTTCGGTTTATCTGCGTCTCGGCTCTGAAGTGACCGTTATTGAATTTATGGACAGAACCATTCCGGGAATGGATGCTGCGCTTTCAAGAGAAATCACCAAAGTGCTGAAAAAACAGGGAATGAAATTCAATCTGTCCACCAAAGTAACTGCCATCAGTCGAAAAGGCAAAAAAGTTACCGTAAAAGCAGAAGACAAAAAAGGTACAGAACTTTCGTTTGAAGGTGATTATGTGCTGGTTTCTGTCGGCAGAAAACCTTATACAGACGGTCTCGGACTTGAAAATGCAGGTGTTGAAACCGACGAAAGAGGAAGAATCAAAACCAACGCCCAGCTTCAGACCAATGTGTCAAACATCTATGCAATCGGTGATGTGATCGCCGGACCGATGCTGGCGCACAAAGCTTCTGAGGAAGGTGTATTGGTGGCAGAATATCTTGCCGGTCAAAAACCGCATATCGATTACAATCTGATTCCGGGTGTGGTTTATACCTGGCCTGAAGTTGCAGGTGTCGGACAAACCGAAGAACAGCTGAAAGATGCAGGCAAAAAATACAAAACAGGAACTTTCCCGTACAGAGCTTTGGGTCGTGCAAGAGCAAGCATGGATCTGGATGGTTTTGTAAAGATTCTTGCAGATGAAGAAACGGATGAGGTTTTGGGTGTTCATATCATTGGCGCCAGAGCTGCCGATATCATTGCAGAAGCAGTGGTGGCGATGGAATTCAGAGCTTCGGCTGAAGATATTTCGAGAATTTGTCATGCGCATCCGACCTTTACAGAAGCAGTCAAAGAAGCCGCTTTGGATGCTACCGGCAAAAGAGCGATTCATTCTTAATTGAAGAAATAATTAAAAAATCCGGATACTTCAAATTATTCGGTATCCGGATTTTTTTGTCTTAAAATGTTTTGACAAAAAATAATTGTACAGATTCTGTTACTGCTTTCTGAACTTCTTCCAGATATACAGTATAATCAGTGAACCTGCGATAGCCGAAATAAATCCTTTGAACGACCATTTGTCCATAGAAGGATCAAAATCAAACAAAAGCGAACTCAGCCAACCGCCCAGAATTGCACCCGCAATACCGATCAACATGGTTACAAAAAATCCGCCTGGATCTTTGCCGGGCATAATCATTTTCGCAAGCCCTCCTGCAATTATCCCAAAAATGCCCCAGGAAATCCAGTTGACAAGCCCTCCGAAAATTAAAACAGACATAGTTTCCATATACCTTAATTTATTAATTCTATCAAAGTTAGAATATTTTTATTGGAATTTAAGAACTGAAATCAATTTCATTTTTCTGCACTCATCAAAATCCATTAAGTTTGTATTCAAAATATCATCATGCCGCTTATCAAATCAATTTCAGGTTTCAGAGGAACCATCGGAGGAAAAATCAATGACAATCTCACACCGATTGATGCAGTAAAATTTGCAGCAGCTTACGGAAGCTGGCTCAAACAATCAGCTCCAAATAAAAGGCTGAAAGTGGTGATCGGAAGAGATGCAAGGATTTCGGGCGAAATGGTCAGTCAGCTGGTCGGATCGACTTTGATCGGATTGGGAATTGATGTGATCGATTTGGGCCTTTCCACCACTCCAACGGTTGAAGTGATGGTGACCGAACTGAAGGCTGACGGCGGAATCATACTCACCGCAAGTCACAATCCCAAACAGTGGAATGCGCTCAAACTGCTGAACGGAAAAGGCGAATTCCTGTCGGCAGATGATGGTGCCGAAGTGCTCAAAATTGTTGAAAAGGATGATTATACTTTCGCAGAAGTTGATGATTTGGGGAATTATTCAAAAAATGAAAAAGGAATAGAAATCCATATCGATAAAATCCTGAATCTTCCTTTGGTCAATCAAAAAGCCATTGCAGAAAAGAAATTCAAAGTGGTGATTGATGCAGTCAATTCAACCGGTGGAATTGCAATCCCGCCACTGCTCGACAGACTGGGGGTTGATTATGTAAAACTGTATTGCGAACCCAACGGACATTTTCCGCACAATCCCGAACCATTGAAAGAACATCTGACCGATATTTCAAAAATGGTGGTTGAAGAAAATGCTGATTTTGGAATTGTGGTCGATCCTGATGTTGACCGGCTGGCGCTGATTTCTGAGGACGGTGAAATGTTTGGCGAGGAATATACACTGGTTGCAGTGGCGGATTATGTGCTTTCAAAAACGCCTTCTGCGACGGTTTCAAATCTGTCGTCGTCAAGAGCCTTGAGAGATATTGCAAAAAAATACAATCAGAAATATGAAGCGGCTGCAGTTGGCGAAGTCAATGTGGTGATGAAAATGAAGGAAACCGGTGCAAAAATCGGCGGCGAAGGAAACGGTGGTATCATCTATCCCGAACTTCATTTCGGCCGTGATTCTTTGGTCGGGATTGCATTGTTTCTGAGCCTGCTTGCCGAAAAAAATATGAAGGTCAGCGAATTGAGAGCTTCTTATCCGCCCTATTTTATGTCAAAAAAGAAAATTGAACTCACACCCGAAATCAATACCGATCATCTGCTTGAAAAAATTCAGCAGAAATACAAAAACGAAGAAATTACAACGGTTGACGGTGTGAAAATCGATTTTGAAAACGACTGGGTGCATATGCGAAAATCAAATACCGAACCGATCATCAGGATTTATACCGAAGCGCCGACCCAGCAGCAGGCAGACGAACTGGCGGACAGATTTATACAGGAACTCAAACAGCTGAGCAGTTAAATGTTTAAATTTTCAAAACCGGTTATTTTAAGTCAAATGCTCACAATTTAAAGCTGAAAACATTTCATTTTCTTTGAATTTTTTCATTAATTCGTAAACAATAAAGTTCAAATGAAAATCATCAGTTATAATGTGAATGGAATCCGGGCAGCCATGAAAAAAGGGTTAAACGATTGGATTTCCGCAGCACAGCCCGATGTGATGGGCATACAGGAAATCAAAGCACAGCAGGATCAGATCGGCGACGAAATTTCTGATTTGGAGAAAATGGGTTATCATTCCTATTGGTATCCGGCGGAGAGAAAGGGTTACAGCGGCGTTGCGATTTTGTCAAAAACAGAACCCAAACATGTTGAATTCGGAACCGGAATCGGATATATGGATGAGGAAGGAAGAGTGCTGAGAGCTGATTATGACGATTTTTCATTTATCAGTGTTTATGTTCCCAGCGGCACCAATATGGAAGAGAGGCTGGATTTTAAAATGCAGTTTTGTCATGATTTTTTGGATTATATCAAAAATTTAAGAAAAGAAATTCCAAATCTGATCATATCGGGTGATTACAATATCTGTCACGAAGCAATTGACATCCACGATCCGATCAGAAATGCAAAAGTTTCGGGTTTTCTGCCAATGGAGCGCGAATGGCTGAGCGAATATATCGACAAATGCGATTTGATCGATTCGTTCAGATATTTTGTAAAAGAACCGCACAATTACAGTTGGTGGAGTTATCGTGCCAATGCGCGCGCCAACAACAAAGGCTGGCGGATCGACTATCACATGGTCAGCAAACCGATGGAAGCACGGATGAAAAGAGCTGCCATACTTCCGGAAGCAAAACATTCTGACCACTGCCCTATTCTGGTTGAAATCGATTGATTTAAAGTTTGAAAAGTCGGGCTGAAATTTCCAAATCGGCTGTATAATCGCTAACTTTACAGAACCGCAGAGAATTCGAATTTTTCCCGCGATTCAATTTAAATCAGTTTTGAAAATGTCAAAAAGCTTTGGCGAAAAAGTCATTGAATTCAACAATGGCCTGCATTATACAGGCAAACTTCCAAAGGGTTTCAGAGTGATGAATCCGTTTATCGAAAATCCTGAAACCATGCAGGTGATGAGCCGGTTTTATCATAAATTTTACAATGACAACAATCCCCGAAAATTCATCATCGGCATCAATCCCAGCCGGCACGGTGCGGGTGTGACCGGCGTTCCGTTTACGGATACCAAACGGCTGAAAAACATTTGCGGAATCGAAATGAAATCAGCAAAGACTCACGAAGTTTCATCTGTTTTTTTGTATGATATGATTATGGAATACGGCGGACCCGAAGCTTTTTACGGAAAGTTTTATATCAATTCGCCTTTTCCGCTTGCCATCGTCAGACACGCAAAGGGCGACAAATGGCTGAATGCAAATTATTATGATGATCCGAAACTGTTTGAGATGGTCGAGGATTTTATGATTCAGTCGCTTCAGGACAGCATTGATCTGGGTGTGGATACTTCTGAAGTTTATATACTCGGAAAGAAAAATGCAGATTTTATCAAAAAACTGAATGACAAGGCAAAACTGTTTGAAAAGCTGGTTCCGCTTGAACATCCGAGATTTATTCAGCAGTACAAATCAAAGGAAAAGCAGCTGTACATCGACAAATATATACTTGCGTTCAGCGGTTTGGAGAATGAAATCAGCCATAAATAATAAATGATGGAAAACCGGGATCAGCATACGATTTATACCATCGGTCATTCGACAAGAAGTTTGGAAGAATTCATCGAACTGCTTCATTCGTTTGAAATTAAAAATCTGGCGGATATCAGAAGTATGCCCGGTTCGAGGAAATTTCCGTGGTTTGACAGTGAACTTCTTGAGGTTTCGCTCATAGATGCGGGTATCGATTACCGACTGATCAAAAAACTGGGCGGAAGAAGGAAATCACACAAAGATTCAAAAAATACACGCTGGCACAAAGATGCTTTCAGGTCTTATGCAGACTATATGGAAACACCCGAATTTGAAGAAGGGATTGCCGATCTGCTTGATTTTGCAAAAACCGGAAGGACTGCCTATATGTGTGCGGAGGCGGTCTGGTGGCGCTGTCACCGTTCTATGGTTTCAGATTATCTGAAGGCAAAAGGATGGAAAGTGTTGCACATCATGTCGCCGAAAAAGGCGGAGGAACATCCGTACACCCAGCCTGTGATTGTAAAAGGTGATCGGGTTTTCTATTGCGATCTGCCGGATGAAAACTAAAAAAAATTGCCCGCACAAATGCAGGCAATTCTTATTATTCAAACTGTAATCAGTTTCTTATCTGGTCAAAGACTCTTGTTTCACTTCGATGGATTTCGAAGCCTCTTGTTTTCTGACAGCTTCAGACTTTTCTTTCTGAGCGTTGGCTTTTTTTGCCTCAACTTTCTGCTGACCGTCAACTTTTTTCACTGCTGCATTACTTACATTTACAGCTTTTGCATCAGTTTTTTGAGCCTCAACTTTTTTCGCAGGTGCTACCTGAGCGTCTTTGGCAGTTGTAAGTTTGTTTTGTCCGAACAAAATCGGAGCTGCTACAAGTGCAGCGATTGCAATAATTTTTTTCATATCATATCAGTTTTTAAGTTAAATTTTTCTTTTAAGTTTCAATTAAAAATAAGCAAACCTGTAAGCCGGATTCTGTATTCCGCATGTGCGGAATCTTTGTCATTTATCTGGCCCCGACGTTACCGGCGGGATCTAACTGCCTACCCCCCGACAATGGACGAGCCGCCCTTGACTGCCGGTATACTTGGCATTGCACCGCATAGAGTTTACCTGGTTTCACTACAGCCTGACTGTACCTGCTTTCTGTTGCACTTGTCCTGCCCCAACTCAATGCCGGGACGACGGGCGTTACCCGTTATGCTGCTCTGTGGTGTCCGGACTTTCCTCCCCACCGTCAAAACGGCAGAGCGACAAAGCGGTTTGCTGATTTTATTTCAAACGGACAAAAAAGTCCTGCTTCTCAATTATTTCTATCAAAAATAGGATAATTTTTACTAAAAAAAAACTTTTGATTCAAAAATCAAACTTTGTTCCTTTCGATTGCCGATCGAAACCTCATCCGATTGCAATCACCTATTCGTCTTTTAAAAACCAATTTGTAAATTAGTAATTGTAGAGTTTGATCAGCTTTTCTTCAAATTCCTTATCCGGCATAAACTGTTTTTCAAGTCCGGCATTGAAAGGAATCGGTGTGTTCATGGAAGCGGCACGCATAACCGGCGCATCTAGTTCTTCAAATATATTTTCGGTAATGACAGACGAAATTTCTGCTCCAAAACCGTTGATCAGCGTGTCCTCATGCAGTATAATCACCTTTGAAGTTTTTCTCACCGAATCCAAAACAGCTTCTTTGTCCCAGGGAATCAAAGTCCGAAGATCGATCAGATCAGCATTGATTTCAGGATTTCTTTTTAGTGCTTCCAATGCAATCTGAACACCCATTCCGTAAGTAACAATAGTCAGATCGTCTCCTTTTTTATGAAATCTCGCCTTGCCGAAAGGAACGGTATAATAGCCTTCGGGTACATTTGATTTCAGACTTCGGTATAATTTTTTGTGTTCAAAATACATCACCGGATTCGGATCTGCAAACGATTGAAGCAACAGTCCTTTTGCATCTTCGGGTGTTGCCGGATAAACCACTTTCAGACCCGGAACTTTTGTAAACCAGGCTTCTGTTGATTGGGAATGATAAGGTCCGGCAGCCACTCCGCCGCCGGTCGGCATTCTGACTACCACATCCGAATTCTGATTCCATCTGTAATTTGATTTCGCAAGATTGTTCACCACCTGATTGAATCCAACAGTAACAAAATCAGAAAACTGCATTTCGATCATGCTCTTCATTCCGCAAACCGACAGACCGAGCCCCGCCCCCAAAACAGCAGATTCGCTGATCGGTGTATTCCGAACTCTGTCTCTTCCGTATTTCTCTACAAAATCTTTGGTCACCTTAAATGCACCACCGTATTCTGCAATGTCCTGACCCATAAATACGAGATTCGGATAGGTCTGCATTGCGATGTCCAAACCTTCGGTAATCGCATCTATAAATCTCAATTCACGGTCAGAAACCGATTTTGGAATAATTTCAAGATTGTCAAATGGCGCATACACATCGTTCAATTCAGTTTCGGGATCGGGTGTGATATCGGGAAGATTATCGGCAGCTTCCAATTCAGAAAGTACAAACTGACTCAGTTCTTCCCTGATTTCACGAATCGAATCATCGGTCAGTATTCCTTTCTCTTTGAGCAGATTTTCAAATCTCAAAATCGGGTCTTTGTCTTCCCAGGATTCGATCAGACCTTCGGGATAATAAGCGGTTCCAGAAGCTTCTTCGTGTCCTCTCATCCTGAAAGTATTGCATTCGATCAGCACCGGTCTTGGGTTTTTTCTGATTTCTTCCGCCCAATGCTTGACGGTTTCGTAAACTTCAAGAAAATCATTTCCGTCAATGCTCACCGCATCAATTCCGTATCCGATTCCTTTGTCGGCAAATGATTTCATCTTAAACTGTTCGCTCGAAGGCGTTGACAGTCCCCAATGGTTGTTCTCGACAATGACGATCAACGGTAAATTCCAAACGGCTGCAATATTGACTGCTTCATGAAATTCACCTTCGCTTGCACCGCCGTCTCCGGTAAAAACCAACGCTGCCTGACGGCTGTTCTGAAGCAGGCTCCCGAGAGCAATTCCGTCAGAAACACCCATCTGGGAACCGAGATGCGAAATCATCCCAACGATTTTAAATTCCTGAGTTCCGAAATGAAAAGAACGGTCACGGCCTTTTGTAAATCCTTCCAGTTTTCCCTGAAATTGTGCAAAAAGTCTTTTCAACGGAATCTCTCTTGCGGTAAACACACCCAGATTTCGGTGCATGGTCAGCAGGTATTCATCGGGATTCATTGCCAAAGCACATCCGACCGAAATCGCTTCCTGACCCCAGGCTGAAAACCATTTTGAGATTTTCCCCTGTCTCAGTCCGATGAGCATACGCTCTTCGATCATTCGCGGCAAAATCAGTTTTTTGTAAAATTCAAGATACTGTTGATCTGTATAGAAAGTCATTTTATTTTCTGTTTTTCGAAGTTCAAAATTAATCCTTTTCGATATGGCTGAAAAATAAAAAACCCGTTAAAAAACGGGTTTTTAAAACTTTATTTTTGAAATTATTTTTTGAGTGAATTTTCAATCGCCCTCATCGAATCTTCCTTGTCAAACATTTCAGCTGCCTGATAGGCCTGTCTCAGTGTTCTGGCTGCATCATAATCGTTTTTGTCAAGCTCAAATGCTTTTTCAAGATAAGGAATCGCTTTGATATACAGTGCTTTTCGCTTTTCTGAATATTCTTTGTAAAGTCCTTTTTCTTTTGCAGACGAACCCAGATTGTTATTGATAATTTCAATGTATTCCTTCTCGGGTCTTACAATCAGCAGCGCAAGGTTGGTATATGCATTTTTATAATTCGGATCAACCTGAGTCGCTTTTTCAAAATATTCTTTTGCTTTTTCGTCATTTCCTTTGTCCATATTAATCACACCCAGATTAAAATAATTCTGTGCATTGTTTGGATTTGCCTTGATTTCCTGTTCCAGTTTTGAAATGAACATATCCTCTTTTCCGGAGAAATAATAAACATTTCCGACCAGATTCTGGATTTCCTGATCATTCGGAAATTTATTTGAAATTGATTCTGTGATCGGATCGTATTTTTTAAGTCCACCCAATGCGCTCAATGCATATTTTGACAATTCTCTTTCTACCGAATCAGATTTGATCTCTTTTATATTGCTTACAATTCCAAGTTTCTGCTGAAGTTCAGCTTCTTCTTTGGTCCCAAACGGAACCTGTTCTCCGGTCTTCTTATCGGTCCCCACCCATTTTGAATTTGCACCGGTGTAACCTTCGTTGATCAGTTCTTTGTATATGTCAAAAGCTTTCTGAAAATTATTTCCCTTGTGATAACTCAGCGCCGCATTGTATTTGAACAAACCTGAATCACCGCCCAAAGCTTCGACCAGATAAGAGGCTTCAAGAAATTTATCGCCCGCTTCCTCATTTCTGTTTGACTGACTTGCAGCATTTGCCTGATTGAGCATGGTTTCAGCTTTAGATCTGATCAAGGGTTCAACATTT
Source organism: Flavobacteriia bacterium (assembly GCA_019455045.1). GTDB lineage: Bacteria > Bacteroidota > Bacteroidia > Flavobacteriales > Weeksellaceae > Moheibacter. The sequence goes on along the minus strand of JACFND010000021.1, from coordinate 30,806 downwards.
AAAATCAGGCTCGGACTCAGGGTCAGCTCCTTTGGTTTGTTGTAATTTCCTTTGGCTGCCGCAGCATCTGCCTCTGACTTTGTATAATAATACTCAGTTTCTTTTGAATCCTTGTTTTTCAGCGCAAAGGCAGTTCCGTCTTCAAATTTTCGAAGCGAACTGAACATCTTTGCTGCATCGATCGAACGGCCTTCTGACAAAGCGATCTTGCCGGCTGTATAATAATATTTGGCTTTGGATTCGGGGCTGACCAAATTTGAATCAATCTGTCCGCTCAGCTGTGCCAGTCCTGCTTTTGCAGTTGCAATATCGTTAGCTTCAATTGCAGCATAGGCAGCGTCAATTTCCTTTTCCTGTCCAAATACGAGGGCAGAAAAACAAATAACTGCGAATGATAAAATTAATTTTTTCATGACTATTCTTCTGTTGTTTCTGAATCTAAATTAGTGTTTTTATCCGGATTTTCAATATCAGAATCGTGATTTTCTGTTGAATCAGACTGAGCATCAATTGATTCATTTTCCAAATCCTCTTCGTCTTCTTCAATCGCAACCTTTGCAACCGCAGCAATTTCATCTCCGTTTTTAAGATTGATTAGCCTTACACCCTGAGTCGCACGACCCATGACACGCATTTCCTGAACACCTGTTCTGATGGTCACACCGGATTTGTTGATGATCATCAGGTCATCCTGATCGGTTACTACTTTCAAAGCAATCAGCTTACCTGTTTTTTCGGTCACATTGAGCGTGGTCACACCTTTTCCGCCACGATTGGTGATTCGGTAATCTTCAATCGAGCTTCTCTTGCCGTAACCTTTTTCAGAAACGACCAGAACGGTTTCATTTTCAACATCCTCAACCACGATCATACCAATCACTTCGTTGTCATCGCTGCCCAGATTGATTCCTCTCACACCTGAAGCAGTTCTACCCATCGGTCTGACTTTTTCATCTTCAAAACGAATCGCTTTACCGTTCAGCGAGCCGATCATAATCTGACTTTTTCCGTCTGTCAGTTTTGCTTCCAGCAGCTGGTCGCCTTCTCTGACAGTGATCGCATTGATACCGTTCACCCTTGGTCTTGAATATGCCTCAAGTGTGGTTTTCTTAACGATTCCGCGTTTGGTCACCATGATCACAAAATGATTGTTCACATATTCTTCTTCCCTCAGATCGTGGGTTTTGATATATGCCCTCACTTTGTCGCCCGGTTCAATATTGATCAGATTCTGTATCGCCCTTCCTTTTGAAGTTTTTGATCCTTCCGGAATTTCAAATACACGCATCCAGAAACATCTTCCTTTTTCGGTAAAGAACAGCATATACTGGTGATTGGTTGCAACAACCATATATTCGAGGAAGTCCTCATCACGAGTTGCCGCACCTCTGTTCCCTACGCCGCCTCTCGACTGTTTTTTGTATTCTGAAAGCGAAGTTCTTTTGATGTATCCCAGATGGCTGATGGTCACCACCATTTCTTCATCCGGAATCAGGTCTTCAATATTCATATCGCCGCCTGCATAGTCGATCTCAGATCTTCTTTCGTCTCCGTATTTTTCTTTGATTTCGATCAGTTCGTCTTTGATGATCTTCATTCTCAAATCATGACTTGCCAGAACTTCTTTCAAATAATCGATGTGTTTCATCAATTCTTCATATTCTGATCTGATTTTGTCGATTTCGAGTCCGGTCAGCGTCCTCAGTCTGAGTTCGAGAATTGCTTTTGCCTGGATTTCAGACAATTCAAAAGCTTCCATCAAACCGACACGTGCATCGTCAGGCGTTGCGCTTTCACGAATGATTTTGATCGCTCTGTCCAAATCGTCCTGAGTACCGATCACCTTCATGTATCCTTCGAGGATATGCGCTCTCTCTTCGGCTTTTCTCAGTTCAAATTCGGTACGTCTGACCACCACATCGTGTCTGTGATCCACAAAATGGCGAATCATGTCTTTCAAATTCAGCTGCTCGGGTCTTCCGTTGACCAAAGCGATGTTGTTGATGCTGAATGAAGATTGGAGCGCAGTATGTTTGAAAAGCAGATTGAGCACTACATTCGGTACAGCATCCATTTTCAGCACATACACCACACGCATACCGGTTCGGTCAGATTCGTCTCTGATTTCAGAAATTCCTTCCAGTTTTCCTTCTTTGACCAGTTCTGCGGTACGCTGAATCATATCCGCTTTGTTGACCTGATAAGGAATTTCGGTTACGATGATGCAGTCGCGTCCGTTTACGTTTTCAAAATTCGTTTTGGCGCGCATCACCACTCTTCCCCTTCCGGTTTCGAATGCTTCTTTGACACCGCTGTATCCGTAAATGATACCGCCGGTCGGAAAATCGGGTGCTTTTACAAAATGAATCAGTTCGTCTGTGGTGATTTCATTGTTGTCGATATAGGCAACTGTTCCGTCGATCACTTCGGTAAGATTGTGAGGCGCCATATTGGTCGCCATACCTACTGCAATACCCGAAGCTCCGTTTACAAGCAGATTCGGGATTCTGGTCGGCAGGACTTTCGGTTCCTGAAGCGAATCGTCAAAGTTGTTTTGAAAATCAACGGTTTCTTTGTCGATGTCTGCAAGCATTTCTTCAGAAATTTTCTGAAGTCTGGCTTCGGTATAACGCATTGCTGCAGGCGGGTCACCGTCAACCGAACCAAAGTTACCCTGTCCGTCAACCATCAGATATCTGAGCGACCACGGTTGGGCCATCCTTACCATGGTGTCATACACCGACTGGTCACCGTGCGGGTGATATTTACCCAAAACTTCACCGACGATACGCGCCGATTTCTTGTGTGCACGGTTTGACAAAACCCCCAATTCATACATTCCAAACAATACCCTTCTGTGTACCGGTTTCATACCGTCTCTCACATCCGGCAATGCCCTTGAAACAATGACCGACATCGAATAATCGATATAGGCAGACTGCATTTCATCTTCGATGTTGATCGGAATTAATCTTTCTCCTTCACTGTTCATTCATAAAATTTTTAAAGTTCAGCCGGAATATTTCGATTTCCGGACACTATTTTTTATTTTTCTGTTTCAATTTTTTTCAGCCAAATCAATGGAAAGGCTGTTTTTAATACAAGGTTGCAAAGTACGAATTTTAAGCCTTATACCGAATGATTAATACCTTGATTTTTCAACAAAATCCCTGAAAATTGTGGATATTTTTTAATGCTTTGGTTTTGATAATTCAAAATTAGATTTTCTGCTGTTTTTCAGCTGATTCCGTTCTCAAAAATGACATAATTTCACCTGTAAAAACCACACGACTGAGCAAGTTCATAAATCAAAACTCAAATTCTTTGTAATATTGACAAATAACCGAAAATCATGGACAGACCGATCTATCATTTTTTTACTGCCGATCACAAAAGAATTGAAGGACTGCTCGAAAAAGCAATCGAAAATCCGGACGAGATCAATCTCGATTATTATCATCAGTTCAGAACCGGACTGCTGACTCATATCAAAATGGAAGAAAAAACGCTGTTTCCGGCTGCTGCACTCGGAAACGGAGGTCAGCCGCTGCCACTTGCCGCAAAACTCAGACTCGATCACGGTGCACTGACCGCACTAATGACCGTTCCGCCAACGATGGAAACAATCAAAGTGACGAAACAGATACTCGATATCCACGACCGGCTGGAAGAGGAAGAAGGCGGAATGTACGAGATGTGTGAAAAACTGACGGCTGAACAGACCGAAGAAATCATGGACAAACTTTCAAAAGTAACCGAGGTTCCGGTTCATCCGTTCAATACACATCCGGTGGTTTTTGGCGCAATGAAAAGAGCTTTGGAAAGAGCAGGTTTTGATTATGACGAACTGATAAAAAACTGATCAGATTTCGATTCCCAGTCTTTTTTGAATTTCAATTTTTCCCTTCGCGGTCGGTTTGACAATTCTGGTTTTTCCGATTCTTTCAAACCATTTCAACTCCAAAAACCGGCTGAGCATCGCATCACCGATTTCACCCGAAAGATGATATTTTCTCTCGCTGAAATCAAGACAGGGTTTTACAATTGGTTTTGAATTATTTAATATTTCATTTGTATTGATTCCCAATTTATTATAAAATTCAATTCCTGTTTTAGTTAATGTGAATTGATCATCATTGGATTGAATAAAACCATGATCGATCAGTGCCTGACAGATCTTTACACCGGTTTTGCCCGCCAAATGACCGTAACAGCTTCTTGAATGTATTGAATCTTTATCTTTAATGATTCTTTCTTTTAATCTGATTTTCAATTTATTGGATTCAACAAATTGATTGATTTTACTCACGATTTCCTGATTCAGAATTCTGTAATATTTTCGGTTTCTTCTGCCCCAGACAAATAAGAGATTTGAACCGGTCATCCGGTCGATGATTTCATCAACTTTTTGCTGATCGATTCCACACATTTTTGAAAGTTCTGAGGCAGTAAAAGCCTGAAAGTCCTTCAGCGCAAAAAGCAGTTTTGAACTGTCCGGATCTTTAAAAAATTTATCAATCGTCATCATCATGAAATTTTGGATTGTCCTCTCTTCCGATCTTTTCGATTTCAATTTTGCTCAACAGCATCCTGGTCACTATTTTGTCGGTCGGAAGACTCAAATCATCCTCGGAAAGCATATCCAAATCAATCCAGATCAATTCTTTGATGGCGGCTTCTTCCACATGCAGCTGAGAAATATCCGTCAGTTCCACTCGATAATAAATCATCAGTATCTGTTCTTTCGGGTCAAGTCCCGACTGAAGAAAGAAATCCTGGGTATAAAAATGTTCACCCACACGGATGTCGAGATTCAGCTCTTCTTTGAATTCTCTTTTCAGACAATCGCGTGTCCCTTCACCAAATTCAAGACCGCCGCCCGGAAATTTCTTAACGATTTCGCCCATGAAAGGTTCTTCGAGTATCATCAGTCTGTGATTATGAATCAGCAGACCGTATATTCTGACATTAAATGGTTTACTCATTTTTTTATTGCATTTATCATTTCTCTTTTGCCCGGAGGTCCGGCCAGTTTTTCGACCTCAAAACCGAGTTCTTTCAAAGCTCTTCTGACGCTTCCTTTTGATGAATAAGTCGTCAGCAGTCCGCCGGTTTTCATTCCGAAATGAATCTTTTCAAACAGTTCCGAAGTCCATAATTCGGGTTGCACCCTGGCACCGAAAGCATCAAAATAAACCAGGTCATATTCAGATTCGGGATAATCAAATTCAAAGAAATCAATTTCAACTTTTTTCAGTCTGAAAATTTGATTAATTTCCTGAAAATCGCCCCAATTCGAATCCATCATCTTTTGATATAGATCATCAGGTTTAATTACCTCATAATCAGCTACATTAAAATTATCAATGATTGATTTGGAATAATTTAACAAGCGGTATTCAGAAGGCTGAACCGGATACTTTTCAAGACCGGTATAAATGATTTGAATATCTCTTTTGACAGCATTCAAAAAGGTCAAAAAAGAATTCAGACCGGTGCCGAATCCAATCTCAAGAACAGAGATTTTTTTGTATGGAATTTTATCGAGTCCGTTTTGGATAAAAACATGGATTGCTTCACGGACTGCACCGTGTTTTGAATGATAAGATTCGTTCCATTCGGGTATAAAAATCGTGGCCGAACCGTCGTCTGTCGATATCAACTTTCGCTCAAGCATTGTTCAAAATTAATGATTATTTGTAAAGCGATTCACCTTTATTTATATTTATTATAATTAAATTTGCACTTCAAAAAATTAACCCAAAAAAATAATCATGATTATTGAAAAAATCAAAGAATCGAAATTCACTCCCGAAGTTTTTAACATCAAAGTTTTTGGCACTGCATTCTCAGATCATATGCTGCTTTGCTATTTCAAAGACGGAAAATGGGGTGAACCGATCATAAAGCCTTACGGAAAACTGGAGTTTACTCCTGCCCTTTCGGTAGCGCATTACGGTCAGGGAATTTTTGAGGGAATGAAAGCATACAAAGGTTCAAACGAAGAAGTGTATCTGTTCAGACCCGAAGAAAATCTGGATCGATTCAATAAATCTGCTGTCCGTATGGATATGCCGCCGATTCCTGACGACGTATTTTTGGACGGAATCAGGACGCTGGTTGATCTGGACAGACAATGGGTTCCGGATGCCTACGGAATGTCGCTGTACATCAGACCGGTGATGTTCGGAATTGAAGAAGCAATTTCAGCCCATTCATCGGGCGAATATCTTTTTGCGATCGTTATGGCGGTTGCGCCCAATTATTACAACAAACCGCTTTCGCTTAAAATCGCTGACAAATACAGCCGCGCGGCAAACGGAGGTGTCGGTTTTGCAAAAGCAGCCGGCAACTACGGCGCTTCGTTCTATCCGGCGCATGTAGCAAGAAAAGAAGGTTACGATCAGGTGATCTGGACCGACGATGCAACCCACACTCTGATTGAAGAAGCGGGAACCATGAATGTTTTGGTCAGAATTGGCGACAAACTGCTGACTGCACCGGTTTCAGAAAGAATTTTGAACGGTGTGACCAGAAAAAGCATCCTTCAACTGGCAAAAGATTCAGGCATTGAAGTTGAGGTTCGTCCGATTACGGTCAAAGAAGTTTATGACGCACATGTGACCGGCGATCTGAAAGAAGTGATTGGTGTGGGAACTGCAGTGGTTGTCAACAATTATGCGGCTGTCGGTTATGCAGATGAAAAATTTGATCTGCCACAGCTTCCGGACGATGAATGTTACGGCAAGATTCTGAAAAAGAAACTGGTCGATCTGCAGATGGGAATCAGCGAAGATCCTTACGGATGGAGACAGCTGGTTGAGCATCCGATTGAAGCTTAATCAAAATATTATAAGATTTAAAAGCCGGTTTAATCCGGCTTTTTTTGGTTAAAGCTGTTAGTATCCTGACGGTTTGATTAAATTTGGAATGCAAAAATTAAGAAAACCCAAAAATGAAATACACGATTTTATTATTTCTTATTGCTTTTATCGGCTGTAAAACTGCACAAATCTCACCTCCAGGCTTTTACGAGAAAATCGTCAAAGAAAAAAGTGTTTTTAATGATTTTCTTAAAAGAGAAAGTTTAGTCGATCTGATTAAGACAATGGGTAATGAATTCCAAAATACCGATAAGTTAATAATGATTTCCTTTTCAAACGAAGACAGATCTGCTTTTTTCATTTACGACTGTACAAATGACAACTATTATTTTGCCCAGAAGTATTCGGGTTTTGTTAATTACAGTTATAAAAAGTTACCAAACAGAGAGTATGCAGGCGAAACCAATTTATTTATTTTGAAATATGTTCTGGATAACAAAATTGAGGAATTGAAAAAAATAAGTGAAGAAGCTTTTAAAGTTGGATACGTTCGTATTCAGCAACCCATTTATGTCATAGACACAAAAAACAAAAAATATATCTTTGAGAGATTCAAGTCATTTAACGTCTATAAAGGGAAACCTGTGATGAATGAAAAAGAATTTAATCAATTTATGAAATGGGGAAATTAAAATAGGAATTTAAAACTAACTCCTTTTTTGCTCTTTCATAATTGAATTGAATCAAATATTTTAAAAATGGCAAATACCGTTTTCGGCCAACAGCTCACTCCGTCTTTTTTTTCAATCCCAACCTTCAAATAATTTTCAATTTTTGACAATTGAAATCGGATTTAAGGAATTAATTTTACAAAAATTTTCAGACTTGTTTTCATCAGCTCAATTTCGTCTTCAGTTCATCGTCCTTTTGTGGGGATTTACAGGCGTGTTGGGCAAACTGATCGAAACTTCGGCCATTCCGCTGGTTTGGTTTCGGGTCACTGTGGCCGGTCTGGTCCTCTATCTGATTCTCAGAATCAGAAAAATCGATTTCAAAATCAGCAGAAAAGATCTGACGCTGCTGCTCGGTATCGGTGTTTTGATCGGTCTGCATTGGATGGCATTTTTCGGCGCCATCAAGGTTTCGAATGTGGCTGTTGCATTGAGTACGCTTTCGACCGGTGCGCTTTTCTCAGCATTTTTGGAACCGATTTTTTTCAAACGAAAAATCAATTTCTCAGAAATCCTGCTGGCAGTCATCGTATCTGGCTGTATTTTATTGATTTACAATGCAAGTCCGGAATA
>JACFND010000021.1:20833-22578 GCA_019455045.1 Flavobacteriia bacterium | reverse complement strand
TTCAGCTGGTTTTTTGTGTATTCCATAAATTTCGGAGTAATTTCTTCAGCCGGAGTCTGTGCATCATAATAAGGTTTCATCCAGCCCGACCAGTCGTCAAGCATTTTTCCAAGCAGATCAAAATGTTCCGAAATATTGGTAACTGCGCCGTAATGGGTCAGAAAAAGAAGTTTGGGATTCAGAGCCCTCAGTTTTTGAATTGAATTTTTCCAATCCTGAATATTGATATCCGGCGGCGGACAGGGCGGCACCACCGGCCCGCCAAGAATTTTGACACCCGCCACATCACCCGTAAATACGATATCGCCAAGCTGATAGGCATTGTGATGGATCGCATGACCCGGCGTATAATGAACCCTGAATTCATGCTCACCGATTTTCAGCAGATCACCGTCATCTGCAGCGGTCAGAAATTTTGAATCGATCGGCTCCATCTTTCCCCAAAGCCGGTCCATATCATCCTTATAAATCATTTTTGCCGAATTCCACAGCTTTTCCGGATTTTCCAAATGCGGCAGTCCGACCTGATGCACATAAATCATTGCACCGTTTTGAGCAAATTTCCAGGCTGCACCCGCATGGTCAAAATGGATATGGGTCAGCAGCACATGTTTGATTTCATTCGGATCATAACCCGACTGACGGATAGCTTTGATCAGATTGTTATAAGTAGTCTCGGGTCCGGTTTCAATCAGTATCAGTCCGTCTTCCGAAGGAATCAGAAAGGATGCGATGGATGAAGAACCGCCGAGAAAATTGAGATCGAGTACATGAACAGCGTCTTTTGTCTGCATTTCTAAAAAATTTGACAACAAGTTAGCAAACTTATTTCAAAACCGAATCATTCGGATTTGATAAATTATGATTTTTATTCAATGCCGATTTTACTTAATTTTAATTAGTTTTGATGATTCAAATTAAAAATGTCTGGTAATTTTCTATTTCAGCGGATTGACAATTCTCAAATCATCGTCTGGCGCATCTTTTTCGGATTGCTGATGGTGGTTGACTGCTGGGGCGCGATTGCCACCGGCTGGGTCAGGGAAACCTTTGTCGATCCCGAATTTACCTTTACGTTTATCGGTTTTGAATGGACCCATTTTCTGCTCGGTCACAATATGTATTATGTTTACGGCTTTCTCGGTTTTCTGGGTCTGCTGATTGCTTTTGGCGCATTTTACAGGATTGCAACGCTTCTTTTTGCCATCGGCTGGTCGCTGGTTTATTTTATGCAAAAAGAACATTACAACAACCATTATTATCTGGTGATGCTGGTTGCCTGGTTTATGGTTTTTATACCCGCACATCGTTTCAATTCGATTGATGTGCTGATTCGGCCGTCAATAAGGACCAATATCACTTATTACTGGACACGGCTGATTTTTATTCTCCAGCTGCTGATCGTCTATACTTTTGCTGCAGTTGCAAAGCTGTATCCCGGCTGGATGAACGGCGATTTTCTGATGATCAGATACAGACATCTCGGTCAGTGGGTACAAAAAACAATCGACTGGCAGCCGCTGACGGATTTTGTTTATTCTCGCGAGTTTGCACAGATTTTCTCATGGATCGGATTTTGGTTTGACCTATTGATCGTTCCGCTGTTGCTTTGGAAAAAGACAAGGATTCCGGCACTTGTAGCTGCTCTGTTTTTTCATCTGTTCAATTCCGTTACGCTTCAAATCGGCATCTTCCCCTATTTTGCAATTGCGATGTCGATCTTTTTCTTTCCGCCCGAAACCATC
>JACFND010000021.1:17467-20733 GCA_019455045.1 Flavobacteriia bacterium | reverse complement strand
TTATATGACAAAAATCATAAAATCTGATGACAATTAAAATTCATGTTTTATCAATTTATTTATATCTTTACAAAACATTAAAGAAGAGTTAAAAGTATTTTTTTCTTTTACTGGTTGGTTCGTTATAAGTTGATTTTTTTCTCTTCTGTCGGCAACATAAGTTAGTTTAGTTGGTGAATCCTAATTCACCGGGGTTGGAAACACAGCAATATCAGTATTCATTTGACTGATTTTGCTGTGTTGTTTTTTTGCGCTGCAGCGAAATCTGTTAACCCAAAGCATTTTGCAGTTTTGCACTCACAAAATCCGACAAATTCCTTTTTTTTCTGACCGCTTCTTGCGTCCTTTACATTGCTGTTTGACAGAAAACTGATTCGTCTTTTATGAAATTCAAAGGTTATATATTCGCGATTGTCTCGGCTGTTTCTTTTGGTCTGATTCCAATGTTCATCATACCGTTCAAACAGATGAATTTCCCATTGGATGTCACTCTGTTTTATCGTTTTCTGACGGCGGCTCTGATGATTCTCTGCATTTTGTTTTTTCTGGGCGAAAAGATCAGATTTCCGATCAGAGATCTGTTTGCCTATCTGCTTTTGGGCTTTTTCTATGCACTCGGCTCAGATCTGCTTTTTATCGCTTATGACTATCTGACGCCCGGCATCGCATCGACCATCTTTTTTATCTATCCGATATTTGTTGCACTGTCGATGTCAATATTTTTTAATGAAAAGCTTTCAAAACTGACATTGATTTCGCTGTTTATCACGCTTGGCGGTGTTTATATACTGAGCATCAAAGGTGCAGGTTTTGACATCAATCTGCCGGGCATGCTGATCGGAACCGGTGCAGCGCTATCGTATTGCATTTATATACTTTTGGTCAATCAGATCAAATTGGGCGGATCGGGATGGAAGACAACTTTTTATTCGATGCTGTTTGCTTCAGCTTATTTTTTGGTTAAAATTATATTTAGAAACGAATCGCTTGAAATTCCAAAAACCTCATTGCTTTTTGATTTTGCAATTTTTGCATTTGTCACCACAGTGATTTCGGTTTCCACTTTGGTTTATGCCATCAAACTGATCGGATCCACACCGACTTCGATTCTCGGCGCATTGGAACCCATCGTTGCGGTTTTGGTCAGCATACTGATGTTTGGCGAAGCATTTACAAAAAATCTGTTTTGGGGTGTGATTCTAATCTTGACCGGTGTGACACTCAGCATCATCGGTGAATCCCGAAAAAAGAAATCGGTCAAAATTTAAAATCAAATCATTTTGAGGATTTCATCAGCCACAAAGGTGCAATGATTCCGATCTGAAATTCATTTGTTTTGTAATCTGTAATTCCCTGCTGTTTTTTGACATAAGGAGAATAGTGATAGGAACGGCCGATATAGGCAAAATACAGTTTCAAATCCACTTCTTTGAAAGGTTTGTAATAAACCGTCGGAACCACACCGTAACTTGTTCTGACATAATCCAGTCCGCTGTTTTCGGAATTGATGTTCTGCCCATAAGTGTTGCTCAGCATCACCGTCATCAGCAGATCGATTTTGGGAGTCAGATTGTATTCGGCTCTCAGCCAGTGTTCGGTATAAGTCGCATCTTCGGCTATGGTTTCGGACTGTATGGTATTGGTCAGCATCCCTTTGGTGTCGAGCTGTTCAAAATAATAATTGAAATCATACATCAGCGTCAGTTTTCCTGTTTTGTACTGGTTGCCCAACGTGAACGAAATGATGGTTCCCTGCTTTTTTGCCACCCGAAAACTGCTCAAACTGTATATGGTTTCAAACTTTCCGTCCATAAAACTACCCCGCCAATTCAGAACCAAAGCGACCGGCCATTTGGGTTCTTTCACATTGAATTCAACATTTCCTTCATAAAGATCATTAAAACGCATCGTCCTCGAATTCAGAATCTGAAGACCCACCGAATGCCTGTCGTTGATCTCTCGGGTCAGACCGATACCTGTGACATAATTCAGCAGATTGTTGGCTATATCGTTGTATTCGAGCACTCCGACCGGATCGAGTTCATATTCATAACCTCCAAAATAGGCTGCCATTTTCCCAAACTGAAGATTTGTTTTTGGCAGTATGCCCAGATCGATATAGGCTACCTCAACCGATTCGTTCAGCATCTCCAAGCTTTGAACATCTCCGCTGTTGTTAAACCGCTGTCTGAATTGAAAAGAAAGTTTATCTATGATTTCGCCCTGTATGCCCAGCGCAACATAATTGTTTCTGAATTCGGTATAATTATCCGATCTGCCATTTTCAAAATGATGATGAAAACCCGGTCTGAGAAACAAATATGCACTGAGGCTTTTGACAATTTTGTTGCCGTCAAGCGAGAATAGCGGCTGTTCGGACCGATCCAGACTGTCTGTCTGTGCGAATGAAAGACCGGAAAGCATAATAATTGCCAGGCCAAAAAGAAGAGAGGATTTCATGGCTTATTAATTTCTCATAAAAATAAAAAAAGTTTTCTGATTTTGAGAAATCAATAAAAAAACTCCCGAATCTGACCGAACCGGGAGCTATTATGCTGTATAAAAAATTAATTTTATGCTTCTTTGATTCTTGCTTTCTTACCTCTGAGTTCTCTGAAGTAGAAAATTCTTGCTCTTCTGACCTTACCTTTTTTGTTGACTTCGATTTTTTGAATCGCAGGCAGGTTGATTGGGAAAATTCTTTCAACACCTACTTCACCGCTCATCTTACGGATGGTGAAAGTTTCGGTTGAACCCTGTCCCCTTCTTTGGATGACAACTCCTTTAAAAAACTGGGTACGGGTTTTTCCGCCCTCAGAAATTTCGTAATAAACAGTGATGGTGTCACCGGCTTTGAAGTCAGGCAGTTCTTTTCTTTCTACAAATTTGTCCTGAACATACTTAACAATACTTTCCATTTCTTTGATTTAATTCATTAACACTGAAAAACATACACGGACTTCGTCAGAGGTTTTGTCAATGGTGTGCAAAAGTAAAAACAATTTGTCAATCCTCCAAAGTATTTTTATAAATATTTAATGCCTTCAGAAACTGTGACTGTTCGACCTGAAGACGATAACCTTCGGTGATGGTCGGACCAAATGAATAACTCAGCAGCGGACTGATCACATAGGCATGGATTCCTTCCTCCATCAGTCTGCTTTTGACCACTTCGGCAGTAAAATAATTGTCAAAAGTCTCAAGCGTTACAAACCTTCGGTTTTCCTGTTCTTTGTTCATCCCTTAAAGTTAGTGTTTTTTCATAA
>JACFND010000021.1:12448-17367 GCA_019455045.1 Flavobacteriia bacterium | reverse complement strand
TCGGGATTGACCATTGCAAAATCAACCAGAAGGTCAAATTCTTCTTTGAGTTCCAGATATTTGAACGGACCTTCCTGATCCGATTCATCCTTTTGCTGTGCAAATGAAAATCCGGAATAAATGATTAAAAAGACAATTAAGAATTTTGATTTCATCGGTTGAAATTATTTCTCTGCTAAATTATAAAAAACTAAACTTATCAGACACCGCTTGCAATCAGTCCTTTGACAAGTGTTACGATTTTTGGCATCGCTTTGTCGGCAGCGCTCAAAACTTCTTCGTGCGAAACCGGAATCTGAATTTCGGGTCCGCCCAAATCTGTGATCACTGAAATACAGAAAACGCGCATCGACTGATGATTTGCAACAATCACTTCGGGCACCGTGCTCATTCCCACACAGTCAGCACCGAGTATTCTGACCATTCCGTATTCCGCCGGTGTTTCAAAAGTCGGCCCCTGAAGTCCCATATAAACGCCGGTTTTGACTTCGATTCCGTTTTGCTTTCCAAATTCAATTACAAAATCAATCATATCAGGATCATACGGATGTGACATATTTACAAATCTCGGCCCCAGTTCGTCATCATTGTGACCTCTCAGCGGATGTTCGGGCATCATATTGATATGGTCTCGAATCACCACCGCATCGCCAATACGATAACTTGGATTGACACCGCCGCTTGCATTGGATAGAATCACTTTTTCAATGCCGAGACCTTTGAAAACACGCATCGGGAAAGTTACTTCCTTCATGTCATATCCTTCGTAATAATGAAAACGGCCCGCCATCATCAGTACATTTTTTCCTTCGATTTTTCCAAAAATCAGTTTTCCGCTGTGTCCTTTGACGGTTACCTTTGGGAAATTCGGAATCTGCTCATAACCGATGACGATTGCATCGCTGATTTCGTCCTGAAGTTTTCCCAAACCCGAACCCAAAACAACCGCAAACTCCGGTTTTCCCGGCAGTTTTGACTGAATAAAGTCAACCGCTTCTTTAATTTTTTCCAACATGATCCAATAAATTTTGTTTGAAGCCGTCATAATCATCCAGCTCGACTTCGATAGGCAAATAAAACAAATTTTCAATTAACGCAGACTCATCCTTCAGCCGCATATAGTCTTTTTCGGTAGTCAGCATGATTTTGTTGAGCACATTGAGCTGCTCATATTTTCGGTCGATGGCTTCCACATCAGCCACCGAAAAATTGTGATGATCAGAAAACTCCAGATGATTTACTTTTTTAAATCTTTCGGTCACATAATCGACAAAAGGTTTTGAATTTGCAATTCCTGTAATCAGCAGCACCTCGTATTCAGACCATTCGTCAGAATGAAGATTGAAACGATAACCGATTGCATCATCCGAATAAACCACCTTTGAAAAATATACTTTCTGATAAGGTTTCGGTTTGATTCTGGCCAGTATTTCTTCCTTGTTTTTGACCGAAAACTTATCCGGGCATTTGGTCACCACAATCACATCTGCCCTTCTTGCACCACTTCTCGGCTCTCTCAGATTTCCGGCCGGCAGCAGATAATCGGTATAATAAGGATTTGTATAAGTTGTCAGCAATATCGAAAATCCGGGTTTGACCTGTCTGTGCTGAAAACCGTCATCCATCAGCACCGCATTGGTTTTGTACATCTCCATCAGATGATTGATTCCGTTCACCCGATTTTCGCTGACCGCCACCACAACTTTATTCCTGAAACGATTAAAAAACTGAAGCGGTTCGTCACCGATGTCATACACCTTTGAGCTGTAATTTGCAATTTCGATTCCCGAAGTTTTTCTGCCGTATCCGCGGCTGAGCATAGCAGTTTCAAAATGATCTTTCAGTATATCCGCCACCAGCATCACATGCGGTGATTTGCCTGTTCCGCCCACCGACAGATTTCCGACACAGACCACCGGAATTTTAAATTTTTGAGACGGAAGCAAACCGATGTTGAAAGCCAGATTTCTGAAGCTGACACCGATCCAGTACAAACCCGACAGCGGGAATAATAATTTTCTCCAGTTCATAGTTATTTAAGCGTCCGCAAATTTAAGACTTTCAAAATGCTTTGGAAGACAAACCCGGATTTTTATCTTTAATTTAATATCTGATTGTTCCAAATCTTTGAAATTAAAGTTGATTTGTTATAATTTCACCCTGTTTGACAAAATCAAATTCTAATCGGAATGTCTTATTTTTTAATTATTGGAATGACGCTGATTTATTTTCTGTTATCCTATTTTGTGTACAGAAAATTTCGGTTTCGTAAAAATTGGCTCTTTTTTCTGATTCCGGTTTATTTTGCAATCGCCTATTTTTATTCGAGCCTGATTTGGTATTTTCACAAAATTCTGACCGGCACCAATTTTCAAATCGATTTGGGACATGCTGGTGAAGGCGCTGTTTTGCTACTGGTCATTAATTTTCTGATAACAATTGTATTTTCAGTTTTATTAATAAATAGAAATAAAAGCAGTTAGCTAGTAAAATTTTGCTTCACTCGTTGCTACATAAAATCAAAAATGAATTTGAGGCTATACGCTGCCACGCGATACAATCGCGCGGTAGCGGTGGATTTTCAATTTTGATAATAAATAAAAGCAGTTAATTAGGTACTGATTAAATTATTGCTTCAAAAAATCAAAAAACAGAATCCGGCTGAAATTTATCACCGCCAACTGCAAGTCTGCCACTAAGAACGAAAATTAACCGAATAATTCAGCTTTGGAATTGGATTTCATTTCCATTTGTTTATTTTTGTTCAATCAACAAAATTTTTATCCGAATACAGCGCTTTCAAAAATCATGAAGAAGAAATTATATCTGTTCATACCGCTGATACTGCTTACGCTGACCGCAATACTGACTGCGCTTGAATTCTGGTTCGGTATCATGTCCGACAAACTGATGTTTGCCGCCAGATGGATTACCATACTGAGTTTTATTGCATATTGCATCAAAAAACGCTCGCTGACCAGCTGGATTCTTTGGAGCATCGTGGTGGGCGCAGCACTCGGATATGATTATCCCGATCTTGCCAAATCGCTTCATCCGCTGAGTCAGGGATTCATCAAATTGGTGAAAACCATCGTCGGACCCATACTTTTTTCAACCCTTGTTTACGGAATTGCAGGTCATTCGGATCTGAAGCAGGTCGGACGTATGGCTTGGAAATCATTGGTTTACTTTTATATCGCTTCAACCATTGCATTGTTTATCGGTCTTGCCGCAATCAATATTACACAGGCAGGAAAAGGAATTGATATGTCGCATGTGCCTGAAATTGAACTGCCTGACCGATCGAGTGCAACCGCCGCTTCCGATTTGAAAGAACTGGAAGGCCTGCCCGAAGATATTCACTGGGTTTTTCAGACTACTGCGTTTTTCAGAGATTCATTTCCCGAAAATATTGCAAAATCGATTTATGAAAACAAGGTGCTTCAGATCGTTGTTTTTGCTGTAATTTTTGGAATCGGATTGGCATTGGTCGAAGAAAAAAAGAGAAAACCGCTGGTCGATTTTATGGAAAGTCTGGCTGAAACCATGTTCAAATACACCCACATCGTGATGTATTTTGCACCTCTCGGAGTGGGCGCTGCAATGGCCTATACCGTCGGACACATGGGGCTTGACATTCTCAAAAATCTTGCAATGCTGCTGATGACGCTCTATGCCGCACTCACCGTCTTTCTGCTCGGTGTGCTGCTGCCGATTGCGCTGTATTTTAAAATTCCTGTCAGAAAATTTATCACCGCCATAAAAGAACCGGTTTCAATCGCATTTGCAACCACCAGCTCAGATGCCGCTTTGCCGCTGGTGATGACCCATATGGAAAAATTTGGAGTGCCGAGAAAGATTGTTTCTTTTGTCGTGCCGACCGGTTACAGTTTTAATCTGGACGGAACCACACTCTATCTTTCGCTTGCATCCATCTTTGTCGCCCAGGCTGCCGGAATGGATTTGTCAATCGGTCAGCAGCTGCTGATCTGTCTGACGCTGATGATCACCAGCAAAGGAGTCGCCGCAGTACCAAGGGCATCTCTGATCATACTGATTGCAACTGCAGATCAGTTTGGATTACCTTTATTTGTAATTGCCGCAATTCTTGGAATCGATGAACTGATGGATATGGCGAGAACTTCTGTCAATGTGATCGGAAACTGTCTGGCATCCGCTGTTATTGCAAGCTGGGAAGGCGAATTCGACAGGGAAAAAGCTTTAAATTATACAGACGACGATTAAATGATGAAAAAATTTGTACTGATGATTCCGATGCTGCTTTTTATCGGATTCTCTGTTTCCTGCAAATCAGAAAAAAAGAAAATTGAAGAGCAGAATGCGATCGTTGAAAATACGATTACAGCTTTCGAAAAAGAACTGCTCAAAAACCAGCTGGATTCGGTGGTTTCAAAATACAATTTCAACGGAATTATTGCTGTTTTTCGCGACAGTCTGCCGATTTATGTCAAAACAAACGGTTTTTCAAATTTTAAAACCAAAACGCCAATCGATACACTGACCGTTTTTGGAATTGCATCAAATTCAAAACAATTCACAGCTGCGATGATACTGCTGCAGTCGGAACAGGGAAAACTGAAAACCAATGACAAGGTTTCAGAATATCTCGATGAATTCAAAAAACCGGCTTATCAGAATATCACGATTCAGCAATTGCTCAATCATACTTCGGGTCTGAACAATCTGGGCGGCGCACTGATGTTTGAAAGCGGAACTGATTTTCATTATTCAAACGACGGTTACAATGCATTGGGGAAAATCATCGAAAAAGTCAGTGGAAAAAGTTATGAGGAAAATGCAGCTGAATTATTTAAAATCGCAGGACTGAATCATACTTATACCGACAAAACATTTTCAGCAAAAGATTTTGGAAGCGCCTGGATCGGAAATCAAAATTC
>JACFND010000021.1:10742-12348 GCA_019455045.1 Flavobacteriia bacterium | reverse complement strand
GTTTTTAACTGATCGGCATGCAAATCAAAAGCAAGTATATTTCCGTCCGGCCCGACCATTAAATTATAAGGCAAACTATTGATCTGATAATCATCTGCAACCGGACTCATCCAATATTTCAAATCCGAAATCTGCGGCCAGACAATTCCCCATTTTTTGATTGCCTTTTCCCAGTTTTCCTTTTTGTTGTCAAGCGAAACACCCAGAATTTCAAACTGACCTTCATTTGAATAAAGATCATAAATCTTTCTCAACTCAGGCTGTTCGGTTACACAGGGACCGCACCATGAAGCCCAAAAATCAATCAGTACAAGTTTTCCTTTCAGCGACGACAAAGTCAGAATTTCGCCATCGGGTGTCGGCAGTGAAATTTCAGGCGCTGCATCACCGATTTTCAGTTCCTTCTGCTGAGCCGAAAGAAAACCTGAAATAAAAAACAGTAAAACGATTGATTGAATTTTCATCATTCCTGAACCGGATAATTTTTTGTCAGCCAGTCAACTCTGATATTTTGAGGAATATCGAGCAGTTTCGGATTTTTAAAACCCATTTCGACCAAAAGTGAAAATGCAGGTCTGATATTCGGACAACGGCTGAAAGGACAGCATCCGCAGTAAATCACCACTTCTTTCTCTCTCGGCACATCTTCAAGATATTTTCTCATTTTTTCGAGATTTTCTGCATCTCTCGCCGCACCCATATCGACAGAACCTTTGATCAGCGCATCCGGTCCGACTGAAAGAATCAGCAGATCGTCTGTTTGTGCCAGACTGATTCGTAAAGCAAGATCCTCTGTTTTCATCAGCTGATTCTCATTCCAAGATTCAGACTGCTGAGCATTCAGAAAACCGCTCAGAAATATCATCGTCATCAAAAAAGTTTTGATCTTCATCGCTAGAAAATTTTTGCAAAGTTAATCTTTTTAATCGATCAGAACGGCGATACGTCCGCCTGCACCTGCCAGAAAAACACGATTTCCGTTTCTTGCTTTTTTGCAGGTATGATATCCTTTTTTTGAAATCGTTTCCCAGTTTCTGCCTTTGTCTTTAGAAAATTCAACATTGAGCATACCGCAGCTGATTGCTTTTCCGTCGTCGAGAATTGCAACTCCGCTCTGATAGCCTGTCGGTGATTTGTCCGGTTTTTTAATCAGTGGAATTCCGTCGATGGTCAATTCAAAAATAAAAAGATTGTTGGCCGAAGCCTTTGGATTCATAAAATCACCACCGACAATCAGACCGTAGCCGTGTGAGAAATCAAGTCCGTTTGCACCCGAAGTGCTTGAATCGGTTTTTGACAAACCAATTTTGTAATGATTTTCACCGCTGAATATCAGGTCAGAAGTTGCACCGCCGCTGACAGCAAAAAATTTATCTTCATCAATCAGTTTCAAATTTGAATTACTGGCTGCAAAAAAAGCTTCTCCATCATCCAAATCCGGCAGCAGTGATAAATCGATCTTCTTCCAGCTGTCACCGCCGTCGGTTGTTTTCAGAAAATAAGCATCACCATCGATCGGATCTCCGACTGCAATTCCGATTTTCAGATTTTCGGAATAAAAAGACATATCGTCCAAAAACACATCCGGATGTTCATCTCTGTAAAC
>JACFND010000021.1:9415-10642 GCA_019455045.1 Flavobacteriia bacterium | reverse complement strand
CCTCTGAAAGATACTTTTGATTTTTGTGAATTCAGCAGCTGAATCTGCTGTCCGAAACAAAACAGACTCAGAAAAAATAGAAAGATTGAGATGCTGTTTTTCATGGTTTCGATATTTTTAATTTCTGTCCGGATTCCCGATTTCCTTCAGCGTGTGTACAAAATAAAACAAAACTGACATAACCGACATCAGGATCAGTCCGCTGAGGATTCCAAACGCCAGCGACAAACCTACCGGCATATTCTGATAAATTCCCGCAATGCTCGTCCAACCGAACATTGAAAGAAATGCAACTATATTTTTAAACGAAAAAAATCTTGAAAAAATATGTTTCCGTGTCCGGTCGGGTGATCTTTTTGCAACCGTGAGTATCAGCTGATAAAAGAACAGCAGCGTTGAGACAATCGAAATTATCCATAACAGTTTCTCATACCATATCATCGACTTGAACCATTCTATCATAAGCTCCTATTTAGCTGAGAGTCAGTTCTCGGGATTTTGTTCTCCTCTGCCCTGCTCTTCTTTGTTTTGAGTTTTTTGATCCTTTTTGGTTTCGGTATTGGCTGATTTTTGTGTTGGTTTATTTTCCTGTTTTTCTTCTCCTTTCAGATAAGACGGTAACTGCATTCCCGCCATATTGAACATGTCCTCAAGCGGTGGGACCGCTTTGTAGATGCCTGATATAAAGTTTGCTGTCGAAGTTTTTCCGTCAGCATTGTTTCCGTTCCCATCCCAAACGGTCACCTTGTCGATCTTGATGTTTTTGATCGCTTCTGCCTGGGTTCTCACCAGTTCCGGTAATTTGTCGGCAATCAGCAGCAGTACAGCATCTTTTGAATTGTCGCCGGCTGCTTTTACGATCTGTTCAAGACCCTGCGCCTGTTTGGTCAGAATTTCATACAAACCTTTTGCTTCGGCTTCTTTTCTGAGCAGTATCGCATCTGCTTCACCTTTTGCTCTTTGTCTGATTCTTTCGGCTTCTGCCTGGGCTTCGATTACAATTTTGCTTTTCTCGATTTCGGCAGGAATCACAACATTGGCATGCTGAGTCGCCTTGTCTCTTTCTGCTCTGATTTCTTCCGCAAGTTTTTCTGCTTCATAAGCTTCTTTCAATGCATTTGCAGACTGAACTTTTTCGGTTGCAACCGCCAGTTTTTCGGCTTCTGCCTGTCTTTGTCTTCTTTTTGCATCTGATTCTGCAATTTCAATTTTCGCCTGGTTTTCACC
>JACFND010000021.1:0-9315 GCA_019455045.1 Flavobacteriia bacterium | reverse complement strand
TTTGTCTTCTTTTTGCATCTGATTCTGCAATTTCAATTTTCGCCTGGTTTTCACCTTCGATTGCAATAGCATTTGCTTTTGCCACCTGCACCCTTTCGTTCTGCAATGCATTTGCTTCACCGATTTTTGCTTCTGCCAGTGAGCCGGCTACCTGTGTTCTTTCGTTTTGTTCTGCTTCTGCTTCACCGATTTTTGCCTGGGCGAGCAATCCCGATACACGTGTTCTTTCGTCCTGCTGAGCATTTGCTTCACCGATCGCACCGTCTCTGTTTTTCTCTGCAACAGAAACTTTTGCTTCGTTGATCGCCTGTGCAGCAGCTTCTTTACCAAGCGCTTCGATATAACCGGATTCATCTTTGATGTCGGTGATATTGACGTTGATCAGTTTCAAACCGACCTTTTTCAATTCGTTTTCAACGTTTTCTGTAATGCTCTGCAGCAGTTTATCGCGGTCTGAATTGATTTCCTCAATGTCCATTGAAGCCACCACCAGACGAAGCTGTCCAAAAATGATTTCCTGCGCCAGATCACGAATATCATCACCCGAAAGGCCCAAAAGTCTTTCAGCCGCATTCTGCATCACTGCCGGATCGGTCGAAATACCGATTGTAAAACGCGAAGGAACATTCACACGGATGTTCTGACGGCTCAGCGCATTGGTCAGATTGACTTCGATCGACATCGGTGTCAGATCGAGGAATGCATAATCCTGAATCACCGGCCAGATGAAGGCTGCACCACCGTGGTTACATCTTGCAGACTGACCTTTTCCGGTTTTTCCGTAAATCACAAGTATCTTGTCGGACGGACAGCGTTTGTATCGTTTGATGACCGAATAAAACATGATCACCACAAAAAGCATTGCAATCAGCAAACCGATAACTGCAGCGAATTGCGATAAATTTTCCTGAGCAAAAATTACTGAAAATATCATTTTAAGAAAGTGGTTTTATGATTAATACTCCATTTTCGGTCACCGAATCAACGATCACCAAAGTTCCTCTTTTTATATCTGTATCCTGATCGGTCAGCGCCTCCATTTCGCGAAGACTGCCCTGAACACTGATCTGGACTTTTCCCATTTTTGAACGATTTCTGCCGACTTCCAGATAAACTTCTCCGGTCGAATTGACTGCATTTTTATAATCCAGCGTACCGCTTTCGGTCAGCCGATTGACATAATAAAAGATACCCGCCATTACAAACATCATAATCAGTCCGCAAACCGCAGCCACCGCAATCGAAGTAATCAGTCCGTATCCGTGACTCAGACAGGCAATACCGATCCAACCAAAAATTGCAAAAAATGCAACTCCGTTTTTAAAGGTGAAAAACTGAAATCCGGCGCCACCGTCAAAATCTGCATCCGCATCTGCATCGGCACCCATAAAGGTGGTGACCAAAACGATCAGAAAAATAATGGTCGCAGCGATTGCAATCAGCCAAAAAACCTGTTCGGGCGAAGTCAGTCCGTAAAACCAGTCGAGCATAACAGCTGTTATTTTTATTGAATGGGCTAAAATACAAATTATTTGGAATTTTAACATTCTTATAGCATTCTTTTAACAGTCTGAATCTGTGTTGTTTCAATTGAAAATTCAAATTAAATGTCATCCGTATATCATTGATTTTCGGCATTGAATTTGCTAATTTTGCCAGCTTATGAATCGTTGGATATTTTTTTTCATTTTTATTTTAATCGCAGAAATCTACACCTGGCAAGCAGTTCGAACCTCATTTGAAAACAAATGGGTCAGCCGGATTTATCTGCTGGTTTCACTGCTGGTTATCATCTTTCTGGTCATGTCGGTTTTGAGTTTTAACCAGAGAGCCGGTCTGAACCATTTCTCGATGTTTGTAATCTCGATTTTTTTGCTGGTTTATATTCCAAAAATACTGATCGCATTCTTTATGATAATCGAAGATGTGTTCAGACTGTTTGGTGGAACTTTCAGATTTTTTGACGGTTCAAATTCCGGAGATTCATTTCTGCCGGAAAGAAGAAAATTTATCAGCAATGCGGCACTTGCAATTGCAGCCATTCCTTTTGCATCAATCATATACGGAATCTGGAAAGGAAAATACAATTACAAAGTTTTAAAGTCAACCGTTTATTACGACGATCTGCCGGATGAATTTGACGGATTCAAAATTCTTCAGCTTTCGGATATCCACTTCGGAAGTTTTGACAACCATGAAAAAATCAAATACGGAATCGATCTGATCAATCAGCAGGATTACAATATGATGGTTTTTACAGGCGATATGGTCAATTCGAGAGCAGATGAAGCAGATGACTGGATTGATTTGTTTTCGACCATCAGAAAACCTGAATTTGGAAAATTTGCAATTTTGGGAAATCACGATTACGGTGATTATCTGAAATGGGATTCGGAAGAAGCAAGACTTGAAAATCAAAAAGGAGTCAGAGAAATTTTTCCGAAAATCGGTTTTGATCTGCTTAGAAATGAAAACCGTGTCATTCAAAAAGGAAATTCAAAAATCAGACTGATTGGTGTTGAGAATTGGGGAAAAGGTGGTTTTCAAAAATACAGTGATCTGAAAAAGGCATCAGCAGATGTGGATCAAAACGAATTCAAAGTTTTGCTGACACACGATCCATCGCATTGGGATTTGAGGGTTCAGGACAATCCGTTTCATTATCAGCTGACGATGTCCGGCCATACCCACGGCTCTCAGTTTGGGATTGAAATTCCGGGGTTCAAATGGAGTCCGATCAAATACAGATATCCGCACTGGGCAGGACTTTATGAAAATTCAAACCGTTATCTGTATGTCAACCGCGGCTTCGGTTATCTCGCTTTTCCGGGCAGGGTCGGTATCTGGCCTGAGATTACGCTGATTGAACTAAAAAAGAAAGTTTAATCATAAAAACACAAATCGGCATTCAATAAATTTTGGCATATAAATTCTTAAATTTGCGTCATGAATTCATTTACCGAAGAAAATTATCTCAAAGCAATCTTCAATCTGTCCGAAAAATCGGGTGAAGTGACGGTCAATGAATTGAGCAAAGCGCTGGACATAAAAATGCCGACTGTGACCAGTATGCTGAAAAAACTGGCTTCAAAAGGATATCTGAAATATACCGCATACAAACCGGTTGAACTGACTGCTTCGGGTAAAAAAGAGGCGCTGCTCGTCATTCGAAAACACAGACTGACCGAAATGTTTCTGGTCGAAAAAATGGGTTTTGGCTGGGAAGAGGTTCATGAAGTTGCAGAACAGATTGAACACATCCATTCGCCAAAATTCTTTAATAAAATGGATGAAATGCTTGACCATCCGACGGTTGATCCGCATGGTTCACCCATTCCAGACCGAACCGGCAAGATTCATCTGAAAAATTACAGAACCCTTGACAGTTTTGACAGCGGAGATAAAATCATGATTGTTGCGGTGACCAATTCGGGTGATGATTTTCTGAAATACCTGAATTCAAAAAATCTGAATCTCGGTTCACAGCTGGAGATCATTGAAGTTGAAAAATACGACAACAGCATGAACATCAGACATGACGACCAAACCGTGGTTCTGAGTGCAAAGGCGGCTGAAAAAATACTGGTTGAGAAAATATGACGATGAATTTTCAGGATACGATTTGTGCGGCATCAACCGCTCAGGGAATCGGAGCGCTGGGCGTAATCAGGGTTTCGGGCAAAGATTCATTTTCGATTGTGAATTCGGTTTTCAAAGGAACCGATCTTACAAAAGCTGAATCACATACCGTCCACTACGGCTTTATCATCTCATCAGATACCCAACACCAAACATCCAACACCCCACACCCAACACCCAACACACCATCCGAAGTCATCGACGAAGTCATGGTCGCTGTTTTTAGAGCACCAAAAACCTTTACTGCAGAAGATCTGGTTGAAATTTCCTGTCACGGTTCACCTTATATACAACAGCAGATTCTTGAAGTTTTGATAAAATACGGTGCAAGAATGGCTGAACCCGGAGAATTTACACAGCGTGCATTTTTGAACGGAAGAATCGACCTGTCACAGGCTGAGGCGGTTGCAGATTTGATTTCGGCAGAAAACAAAGCTTCGCACAGAATTGCACTCAATCAGATGAGAGGCGGAATTTCGACCGAACTCAAAGAATTAAGGGAAGAACTCATCAATTTCACTTCGCTGATCGAACTTGAACTCGATTTCTCGGATGAAGATGTTGAATTTGCAGACAGAAAGGAACTCGATGATTTGATCCAAAAAATCAAATCAAAAATTGAAAAACTGATTTCGACTTTTGAATACGGAAATGCAGTTAAAAACGGTGTGCCTGTTGCCATCATCGGAAAGCCGAATGCAGGAAAATCAACTTTGCTCAATGCACTGCTCAACGAAGAAAGGGCGATTGTGAGCGATATTGCAGGAACCACCCGTGATACCATTGAAGAAACCATCACCATTTCGGGCATCACTTTTCGATTTATCGACACCGCCGGAATTCGTGAAACCACTGATACCATCGAGGCGATCGGCGTTGAAAAAGCAAAAGAAAAAGTAGCTCAGGCAAAGGTGGTCATCCATCTGTACGAAGACGATATCGAGATTCTGAAACAGCTTGAAGAACTGCTTCAGGACAAAATCGTTTTCAATCTGCTGAGCAAAATCGACAAAGAAGGCCACAATCGGGAACTCGATTTGGAAACACTGAAAGCAGAACATCCGAATTATCATCATTTTGGCCTTTCGGTGAAAAAGAATATCAATCTTGACCGGCTGAAAAACGAACTGGTCGAATCGGTTCGTTCGGGCGTGGATGAAAATACGGTCATCATCACAAACATCAGACACAGAGAAGCTTTGCTCAATGCGTTGGAAGCGCTTCAAAATGTAGAAACCGGAATGAAAACCGGACTGCCCGGAGATCTGCTTGCCTTTCATCTTCGCGACACGCTGAGACATATCGGTTCAATCACCGGTCAGATCGATGTGGATAAGGATATTTTGGGGACTATCTTTGGGAAATTCTGTATTGGAAAATGATTAAAGAAAACAACGGAAAGCATCGAAAATAAAAAGCAATGAAAATCAGATAGTTGCAGACATTTATTTTGCTGATGTTTTCTCATTTTTAGCGTTTGTGTCCAAAAAATTGTTTAGATTTGGTCACAAATTTAGTTTTTGTGTCTATTTGTGACTAAAAATTAAATTTTAAAATACTTAAAATATGAGTTTGTCCACTTTTGTCCATCTATGTCCTTTTATGTCCGTTAAATATGCTTTTAACCAATAAAACATATAAAAAAGTATGTCTGTTTTGTCGAAAGGAATTTGATGCCCAAAAAAGAACAACAAAATATTGTAGTCATACTTGCAATTCACGAGCATATAAAGCAAACAAAAGAAACGAATTAGACCTTGATGTAAATTTTGAAGACTTTGTTAAACGACAGTTACAGCATCAAGCTGATTTGCTTAACCAAATTCAAATAACATTAAGTAAGTTGCTAAATCAACAAATGATTGATTCTGAAAAATATTTGTCGCCTGATGAATATTGCAAATTGAAAGGAATTAGCAGAAAGACACTATATCGTGTAATTAAAGAAAACAAGGTTATAGTAAAAAAATTAGCGAACGAAAAATTTTAATTAAATCGGAAATATGAAAATAAGCTCATTTTTAAGACCTTTAAAAGACGGAAAAAGTCGTGTTTGGTTAGATTATTATGTGAATGGTAAAAGACATAGACAAAAAACTGATTTAGTTCTTTTTGATAATCCTAAAAATCAACAAGAACGAGAGTATAACAAGGAAATAAAGAAACTTGAAAATGTCCTTAAAGCTGAACTAACTTTAAAAATTCAAAACAATAAATTCGGCATCAAGAAACCCAAACATAAGATTGGTGATTTCATAGAATATTTTGAGTTCTTAACCAAACAAAGAGAAAGTTCAGGCGAAAATTATTCAACTTGGAAGTCTGCATTAAAACATTTGAAAGAATTTGCACCAAATGGAATAAAATTTACTGATTTAGATGAAGATTGGCTAAATGATTTTAAGTATTTTTTGAGTGATACACAACAACTTAAAACCTCATCTTCTGCAAATTATTTTAATGTGGTTTTACACGGTGTACATAAAGCGTTTAAAGACAGAATGATAGATGTTGATTATGCAGATTACGTAAAAGCACCAAAGGTAAAACACGCAATCAGAGAATATTTGACAGAAGAAGAAATAGCAAAACTTGAAAATACAGAATGTAAAAATCCTTTACTGAAAAAAGCATTTTTATTTTCGTGCAAAACAGGAATGGCGTATGCAGATATTAAAAATCTGAAATGGAAAAATATTAAGAAAGACCTTGAAGGAAATTATACGATTCCTTTTCATAGACAAAAAACAGATGAGTTGCAATATTTACCAATCGTAAAAGATGCCATTAAATTTCTTCGAGAAACAGAGAATCCAGATGAAGAAATATTTAAAGATTTAAAGTACAACAGTTGGATGAATACTATTTTGAGAGAATGGGTTTTTATGGCTGATATTAAAAAGGCAATTACATTCCATTGTGCAAGACATTCATTTGCTACAATTATGTTGCACAAAGGCGTAAGCATTGTTCATTTAAGCAAATTACTCAATCATCAAGATATAAAAACCACGATGATTTATGCCAAAGTAATGAATATAGATTTAAGAGATGCAGTGAATCTTTTAAAATCAGATAATGACTAAATTTGTGTAAAATTATCATATAGTTAAGAAGATAAAATGAGCAATAGAACGAGGACGAATATTGACGATTTTGCACTGAAATTTATGTTGAGTGAATTAAATGCAAAGCAATTTTTAAGTGAATACCTTACGCAATTCAACAATGATAAAGTTGCTATTTTAGAAAGATTAGAAGTATTGAAAGATTATTTTGATAATAACCTGCACAACAAAGAATTTGAAGATTTAGAAGAAATAATCATTGCAAATATTCCTACACACCCAAACAATTTTAAACTCGAAAAACTTACACCAGCAGAACAAATCCTTTATTTTGACGAATTAAAAATTGATGCAATAGAAGAAAGAAAAAAAGAGCTGTCTGAATTCATAAATATGATACTGCCAAACTACATCAAACGCTATAATAAAAATAGCGAAGTTGAAAAAATTGATGATGGTTCTGTAAAGGGATTGAACTATAAAGGAAATTTTGAATACATCGTGAAATTTCATAAATCATTGGAAAGAAATGGGTATATTGAAATCGGATATGAAGACTTCAAGAAGTTTTTTAAAGATAGATTTATGCCTGATGAAAAAAGAATTTATTGGAAGAAACCACTCAATCATTTTTATTACTTGATGCAAAAAATTGCAGAATCAGATAAAGGCAAACCTTTTGATTTTGATAGAAATAATTATCTTGACATCATTCCTCATATGATAGAGTATAAAAATAAGTTCACACAAGAAGTTGAATCTTTAACCAAAGAAAAATACTCTCGAAATGATGACAAGGTAAAAGACACTTCTTTACTTGATAAAATTCTTAAAAATATACTCTGATATGAAAAGTAATCTCTTTTCAGAGTAAATTCCAAACACCCGTAAATTCCTTTATTTTAAAACTTTCATTACTCTGAATCAGCGATTCAGAGTGGATTTTCGTATGCCTACTGATGTATCCTTGTACCATCAAATGCAATTAAGATGAGTACAGAGGCATTACTAATTTCGGAATTACAGACATTAAAACAGATGCTTGAAAATTTGAGTATTCAACAGAAAGAATACTTGAATGTAGAAGAAGCAGCAAATTATTTGGGTATTTCAAAAAGTACCCTGTATAAAATGATGTCTGCAAACAAAATCGTTTATTATAAGCCGAACAATAAGATTTCCTTATTCAAAGTAGAAGACCTGAGAAACTACATTGAAAAAGGTAAAATCAACACGACAGAAGACTACTCATCCATTGCAAAGAAAATGATTGAAAACTTTAAAATATAATTTGCAATGATAGATTTTATACACATTTTTAGAATGATTCCGAATCACAGAACATTTTTAGAAAGAGAAGACATTAAGTTTGTTGAAGGAATACCTTATCACTCAGAGAAACCAATAAAATATTTTTGGTATAATGATAAGAAAACAGGTTGTAAAACTAAAGTCGGTTACAACGACTGGATTGATTTTACTGGCAGTATTACCAAATATTGGTATGAAGAAAATTACACCAATCTACCATATAGTGATTTAGCTTGTGCCATACATAGTTTGTCAGACACTCTGTATTCACGCCCAAACGAGCTAATTCTTAAATCTTTTGAATTTGGATTGAATATTCCATTAGAAAAGCCATTGAGTGCGTTAGATACAACAGATTTAGCATTGAATTACAAAAACAAATTCTTTCAAGATATGGATGGCGACAATAAAAGAAGCATTGGCAAAAGATGTGTTTTGCAAGAATATCAGCTAAAATTATACAGCAAATCAATGCAGTACGATTTACCTTTTGAATTGTTGAGATACGAAGTGAAAGTTCATAAAAAACGATTTTTGCGACCAGTTTATTTTGACACTTTTGAGGATTTGATTGATAAAGACAAACTCATTTATTTAAAGAAAATATTTTTAGAAACCTTTGAGAATATCATACTTTACGATAATACTATTCCAATTGAAAAATTAAGAGCACCTGACCGAAATTTATGTATCAAATGGCAAAATCCTGCTTATAGAAAATCGTTACAAAAAACAAGTCCAAGAACTTTTAACAATCAAAAACAAAGATTAACTGAAATAATTGATGAGTACGGAGAACAACAATTAAAACCTAAGTTAATTCAGCAATTCTCCGATACTTGGGACGAATTAATGGAAAGTTGATTGTAAAATTTATTATATAATTAAGATGATAAAAACATACAAAAAACGATGAATGCACTAAAAAACACAGCCCTAAAACTAAACGAATTTCAGCATTATAGAGTGATTGGTTTAATCTGCGAAAAAATAGTAATAAATCCGCAAGAATATGATGTGAACGAAATGCTTGTTACTAAACCTATACTTGTGTTAGAAAAAGACGATGAAATGATAATGCTTTCGTTCCACTCACAACAAACAAGCAAACGAAACCTCAAATTTTATTTCAGAAAAATAAAGCCCGACTTCAAAATGAACCTAAAGAATGAGTTAAACATTAATGAAATTTTATTAGATGTAAAACACAAAGGTCATCAATATTATGACGAATTTATTTTTAATGGTAGCATCTCATTAACTGTGTAAGTTGAAAAGTTATTCTGGAAATTTTTTG
>JACFND010000020.1 GCA_019455045.1 Flavobacteriia bacterium | reverse complement strand
GCGGGTTTGTTTTCAAATGCCGAGGATCTCGCCAAACTGATGCAGATGTATATGAACGGCGGCAGTTACGGCGGAGTGACCTTTGTCAAACCCGAGACTGTTTCTGAATTTACAAAAACGCAATACAGCGGTGGCAGGAGAGGAGCCGGTTTTGACAAAATTCCGAGTCCGGTAAAAAATGGCCCTTCGGCAAACAGCTACGGACATTTTGGTTTCACCGGCACAATGGTCTGGAATGATCCCGACAGTCAGCTTGTTTTTGTGATACTGACCAATCGGATCAATCCGAGTGTCGACAACAAAAAACTGCAAAGCCAGAAAGTCAGAGAAAATATCAGACAGAAGCTTTATGATTCGATTGTAAAATAGGGGAGTTGAGCCAGTATTAATTTCTTATCGGACAGCTTCGAAAGTTATTCGGTGCTGCCGATCTTTTTAAAACTGCCCTTATAGACAGCTTCGGAAACCATTTCATCTTTGAACTTCAGGATGATGTATTTTTTCCATCCAAACCAGTTTTTGCTGATCAGATAAGTCCAGATGTTGTGAGGAAAATAATTGAATTCGTGACCCATTTCCTCAATGATTTCCTTTTTTGTCTTGCCTTTTAGTTTATTCAAGTCTATTTTTTTCATTACCCAACCCCCCCAGATTTTGAGCTTTAAATTTTAATTCAAAGCCAATTTAATTTTAATTAACCCAAACCCAAAAATTTTGTTTTATCATTTTCGCTAAAACGATACAATAAGCTTAACCTTTTTCAAAGGTTTGTAAATTTAATTAACTTATTGAAATATAGCATCCTAAATTGCAAAAAAAATAAAAGCTGCCAACGGAAAGACCGAAAGCAGCTTTTATGATATGAAATTAAGACTTTTCAGTCTTTTAGTTTCCGGCTTTCCAGAAAGTCCAGACGCTTCCGTTGAATACTGCCAGCAGATTTTCAGAAGTTACGTACACCATCATCCCGGGTGTCGGATTGATGATTTCATCGGTATCTGTAACTTTTGGCAATACCATCGCTTTGTCGGTATCTTCCAAAACCAGCAGACCTGCTGTCGCAGTTTCGGTTCCGATACCAACTTTGGCGGTCAGGTTTTCATCCAGTTCATCCTGAATATCATATCCGTCAGTGCCTGAAATCGGATCAACAGTGGTTCCCGTTTCGTCAACCGTAAGATCAAACCAGTCGGACTGATATTTCACTTTGATTTTATGATCGCTCACATCGTACACGATGGTTCCGTCCACTGCATCGGTCACAGACGCTGTATCGTCAACCCACGGCAGGATGATTCCTCTTGCCTGGTCGTCAGCAAATTCGATACTCACAGACGGAGAAGACACAGCGTTTTTTCCGATTGCAATCTGGGCCTGGGAAAGACCCAGACCAAAGATTGCGATTATTGAAGTTATGATTGTTTTTTTCATTTCTATTAGATTTGACATTAAACATTAATCAAGGCAGCCCTGTTCGCTGAAACATTTCCAACCGCCGGCCGTAGCATCCACATTGATCTGCAGACAGTCTTCGGTGATGTTGTAAACCATCATTCCGACAACCAAATCTCCTGAAGGGATCAAAGCAATCTGTGCTGCAGTCAGTCGGTTAGGAACAAAACCTTTTGTTTTGGCTTCCAAAGCAATCCAACCGCCTTCTCTTACCTGCGGCCATCCGTCAGAATTGTCGATTCTCAGCGAAGAAATACCCACATTGGTCGGCAAGCCTGCACCTGCTGCAAACACACCCGGTTTGTAACATGCACAGTCAATGATGTTTCGGCCATAACCGGTTCCTGCCATCAGGGTAAGACCAACCACGGTTTGAGTTACCTCGATGGTGTTGTTTGTGGCTTGATTCCAGTTGACAGTATTGAAAGTATTTCCGTCGAAAAGTTCCAGCTTCATCAGATCTCCACCTGAAGACTTGCTTCCGTACATGGTTACATTTCCGTTTTTGTCAATGATTACTCTGACAATTGGTTTTTCGGGTGTACCGATCAACTGCCAAATCGCAGGAATTCCTCCCTGTTCCCAGATGGTACCGTCAACAAAACGAATATTCTGACCCAATGTCCCTGCCTGCTGGAATTCAATTTCCTGAGTTGCCAGCTGGATTCCGTTGATATTCATATTGAATGAATTGTCCAACGCAAAAAGATCGAGTACAAAACCTCCGTTTGTTCCGGGCTGAGTGAATGTTTCAACCACAGGACTCGGAGTTCCTGAAGGATAACTCCAACTGAAATCTTCACCGTTTACATTTTCATAACAGGTTGTTTCATTGCTGAATGAGGTCAGATATAATGTTGAAGTATCACAAGCCTGCGGATCTGCATCGTCGCAAACATTGATTTCAACCACCAGTGTTCCGGTAAAATCAGGATCGGGTTCAAAAGTATAATTTCCGTCCTTATCGATTGTAAATGTTCCTTCAGTAGTGGTAACGGTTGTCTGTGAACCGTCAGGATTTACAGGATAGGCGGTCCCGTTGATCACGATTGAACTGACTGTTTGTGTATCACCTTCGGGATCTGAATCATTAGTCAGTACATTTCCGTCCATGGTTTCTCCCTGAATTCCCGAATTCGCATCGTCATTAGCAAAGGTGAAATTGTTTCCGTCATCGCCAAGAACAGTGATATAAAGAACTGCTGTCGCATATTCAAAGTTCCCGTCTGTAATGGTATAGCTGATCGGCGGTACTTCACCCGTATAACCGGTGAAAGGCGTAAACAGAAATCCTCCCTTATCGTCCATTGAGAATATTCCGATTTGGATATAATTACCCGGATTTAACGGATCTTCATCATAAACTGGTATAAGACCGGTGTCACTTCCGGCATTAACCGTATAAGAATGAGGGCTTCCCGTATCGTCAAGAAGTACAACCTCAATTGCCCTCAGATTTGAATTGTCGCCGTCAGGATCAGAATCATTGTTTATAACCGTTCCGCCAACAGGAACTCCCTCCAGTGTATAAGCAGTATCGTCATGGGCAATCGGCGGATCGTTTTCTTCAGGATTCAAAGGCTGAATCACCT
Organism: Flavobacteriia bacterium; assembly: GCA_019455045.1. Taxonomy (GTDB): domain Bacteria; phylum Bacteroidota; class Bacteroidia; order Flavobacteriales; family Weeksellaceae; genus Moheibacter. Next base: position 38,247 of record JACFND010000020.1, on the reverse strand, counting down.
GAATGGTCAACAGCGCTTCTGCTGTTATTCCGTCTTCGTTTTCAACTGTGTAGGAAACAGGAACATCACCGATATAGCCTTCTTCAGGAACAATAGTGTATGAACCGTCAGCATTCAGAGTCAGTGTACCTGCTTTGTGTCCGTTTTGATCATAAACTTCGGTTGCAGTTCCCAATGTCAGCGGCTGTTCGTTTCCTGATGCATCCAGATAAGTGGCGCCGATAACTGTCAGACCAACTCCATAGTCATTGGTCAGTACATTGCCGTTAACAGGAATATCCATTTGGGTCTGGTTGATGTCCAATACCGCATGCATACCCAAACTGTCAAACGGAAGTGAAGTCAGATACAGACTTGAATTGTCACAGGCCGTATCGGGTGCAGCCTGGCTGTCACAGACAGTCATTTCGACAATCAGTGTTCCTGTGAAATCAGGATCCGGAACAAAAGTATAGTTTCCGTCCTTGTCGATTGTGAAAGTTCCTTCTGCAGTGGTAACCGTTGTATCGGCTCCACCCTGGTCCACCGGATAACTGACACCGTTGATTACGATTGCAGTTACACTTTGGGTATCACCTGTGTCAGGATCGGTATCATTGAGCAATACATTTCCGTTCATGGTTTCACCCTGAGCTGCTGAATTTGCATCGTCATTTGCAAAAGTATGATTGGTTCCGTCATCACCGATTACAGTTATATTTAGGTAAGCAGAATCAGAACCACCGCGATCATCAACAATTGTATAATGAATCGGAGCTACTTCACCGATAAATCCTGAAGCAGGATTAAAGTAGAAATAACCGGTTGCATACATAACAAGCTGACCGTAATAATTACCGGTTTCATCATAGACAGCTACATTTCCACTATCACTGCCCGCACTAATCGCTCTGATAAGTAAAGTTCCGTCTGACTGATAAATCTGAATTTCGCTGACTCTGATCGGATCGCCGTCCGGGTCTGAATCATTGTTAAGAACCGTAGCTTTCTCATCGATGACTACATTTTCAATTGTAAATGCAGTATCGTCATTTGTTATCGGCGGATTGTTTCCGTTTGGCGCCAAATCTTCAATCACTCTGATGGTCAGTGTTGTATTGCCGATTGCCCCGTCTTCGTCTTCTGCTGAATATGAAATTTGAACATTGCCGTTGAAACCCGATTCAGATACAAAAATATAAGAACCGTCAGCATTTAAAGTCAAAGCTCCTGCTTTGTTTCCGTTTCCATCATAAATTTCAGTTGCGGTTCCCAGTGTAAGCGGCTGTTCATCATCATTTTCATCCAGATAGGTCGCAGCGGTTACAGTGAGCGCACCGTTTCCGCTGTCATTCGTCAGTACATTTCCGTGAATGGTTTCACCTGCCGGTGCCTGGTTGATGTCCGGAACTGTAATAAAGAGTGTCGCCGTTAATAAATTGCTTTGTGACGATGAACCGGAGCGAATCTCAAAATCAGAGCTGTTTGAAATAAAATCAGGAATATCGAAATTCAAATGATGTACTGTCAATTCGTCTATTTCTTTTCGTGAATCGTATTTACCATACAAACCGGCAGAAACATTAAAAAGAAAAAAAACAAGTAATAAATTTTGAAAAGATATTTTCATTTAAAATTAGGTTTTGATTAAAATAATAAGCTAATTGGTTTTAGTTCTTGGTTGAAAATCAAATATATGATTTTCCGTAATGTGATGGAGGAGGTCTGATGCTGAATTTTTCCGATGATAAATCTTTAAGATTATCCTGAATTAAAAAACTTTCAATTTTGTTTAAATTCTTTGCTTTTTTGTGAGATAATTCCGGTTTGAAATTTATACCCAATCTGGTCTGAACCGGCGGTACGATAGTGTCTGCATCATAAAAACTGTTGAAATCTGATTTTCCGGGAATTCCGCTCAAATCTGCAAAAACAATTTCCTCTTTTTGACCCGGATCTTCTTCGTGTACCTCTTCATTCCTTTTTGGAGTTTCATGGCTTTTTTTCGCAATTCTCTTATGGTGATTCTTTTGATTTGATTTTTTATCCGGCTTTTTCTTTTGATCTGATTCAAAAACGATTTTTCCCGAGATAGTGGCAGTACCCGAAATTTTGATCTGTGCATTTTCGGATACGTATATTATACCTTCGGAAATTATCTCATGATTGACCTGACGGTTGGTCGCAGTTTGGGAATTCTGAATCTCGACGCTCTGCTCAATGCTCTGTTCAACAACAGCCTGAGCCGTTGTGATGGAGCAGCATAATGCAAAAGTTATAAGTAGAGATTCTTTCATCCGTTAAAAATACTTTAATTTTATAACAGATGGAATTTCTTTTTGAATAAATCCGACAATTTTTTTATTTGCCGGGTAAAAGTAATTTCCCATTTTATCCCCTCCTTAATCTCAATCATCGGAAATTCACCGATAATTAATTTTATCAAAAATAACAACGGATTGATACCTGACCAAACTTATGTGTATCGTTTTCAGTAAAACGATAATAAAAAATAGATTTGTAAAAGGTTTATTATCAGCAGTCAATTGCATTTTAAGAGCAAATAACGATCAAAAATTCAAACCGGTTTCTGAAGCGTGAAGATTTATCTTTTCGGTCCGAAAATAAGGGTTCAATTCGCCAAATTCGAATTTCGATTTCCGGATTTTATTTCATTTCCAACCAAATTAAAGCACAAAGTTTGTAACTTTATAGGTCATAAAAATTTAAACAAAATGCAGACAACAGCTGAGAATTTGGTTTCATTTTTTCTGGAAACCCGAAATGATTCGGAAAGGATTTGCAAACCGCTTGAGATTGAAGATTATGTGGTTCAGCCGGTCGATTTTGTATCTCCGCCCAAATGGCATCTGGCGCATGTAACCTGGTTTTTTGAGGAATTTATTCTGAAGAAATACAAAAAAGACTATCAGGTTTTTCATAAAGATTTCTCATATCTTTTCAACAGTTATTACAACAATGTGGGCAAAATGTGGTTCAGACCGATGCGCGGAAATCTGTCCCGACCTACTGTTCATCAGATATATGATTACAGGCATTATGTGACCGATCAGATCGAAGAACTGTTCAGCAAAGGTGTGCCGAAAGAAGCTGAAGACACGCTCACAATCGGGATTCATCACGAAAAACAGCATCAGGAACTGTTGCTGACCGATATCAAATACATATTCGGACACAATCCTCTTTTTCCAAAATATGATGATGCTTTTGTCGAAAATCCGATTCAGGATTTTGATCGAAAATGGATTGAAGTCGATGAAGGATTGTATGAAATCGGACATCAGGATTCTGATGAATTCTGTTATGACAATGAATTGGAAAGACACAAAGTCTGGCTGAACAATTACAAAATCTCAAACAAACTTGTTACCAACGGAGAATACATTGAATTCATAGATTCGCACGGATATCGCGATTTTAATCTTTGGCATTCGGACGGCTGGGCGTGGCTGAATCGTGAAAAAATCACAAATCCGCTGTACTGGCATTTTAAAGACGGCGAATGGTTTCAGTACACACTTGGCGGTTTGAAGAAAATCAATCCAAACGAACCTTTGTCTCATATATCTTATTATGAGGCATTTGCATTTGCACAATGGAAAGGTTTGAGACTTCCGACCGAATTTGAATGGGAAGCGGCTCAGCACCAATTCAAATGGGGCAGCCGCTGGGAATGGACCGAAAGCGCCTATCTTCCTTATCCCGGATTTCAAAAAGCAGCCGGTGCAATCGGTGAATACAACGGTAAATTTATGGTCGATCAAAGAGTGTTGAGAGGTGCATCCGTTGCAACCCCCGCAAAACACAGCCGACCGACTTACAGAAACTTTTTTCAGCCCTATCACAGATGGCAATTCACAGGATTCAGGCTGGCAAAATAAAAATTAAAAATGAATGAATAATCAAAATAAAAATACAGCCGACCCGAATTTTGAAAACGAAGTCAGAACAGGTTTGGGCGGCTTTCCAAAAAGGCTTTCTTCCAAATTTATATATGACAAAAAAGGTGACCGGCTTTTTCAGCAGATTATGGAAATGCCGACCTATTATTTGTATGATTGTGAATATGAGATACTTGAATTGTATTCAAAACAGCTTTCAGAATTATTTTGCAAAAAAGGAGAAACTGTCAATCTGATTGATTTGGGTGCCGGCGACGGAAAAAAAACAAAAATCCTGCTGAGATATATGGTCAGTAACGATTTTGATTTTGTGTACAAACCGATTGACATCAGCGAAACCATATTGGAGGAATTAAAAGATTCGCTCAAAAAGGAATTGCCCACACTGAAGGTTGAACCCGAAGCCGGTGAATATTTTCAGGTGTTGAATCATTTAAAAACTTATAACAAAACCAAAAAAGTGATAATGGTTTTGGGCAGTAACATTGGAAATTTGCTTCATCCGAGAGCGATTGAATTTATGTCGTCGCTCAAAGATGCGCTCAATCCGGATGATCTGCTTTTTATGGGCTTTGATCAGAAAAAAAATCCTCAAACGATCCTTGATGCATACAATGACAAGGAAGGAATCACGGCTGCGTTTAACAGAAACATTCTGTATCGGATCAATGATGAATTTGATGCGAATTTTGAACCCGATAAATTCACTCATTGGGAAGTTTACAATCCTGAAACCGGAACTGCAAAAAGTTATCTGGTTGCGACCGAAGAAATGAATGTGAAAATAAAAAATCTCAATATGGATGTCCATTTTGAAAAATGGGAAACCATTCATGTTGAAATTTCTCAAAAATACACCGATGCGGTTGTGAAATGGCTTGCAGATGAATCCGGACTCAGTATAACGGATTCATTTACAGACAGCAGGGAATATTATCGGAATTATATTTTTGTTCCAAAAAGCTGATCAGCTTTTCAGCACTTCTATCAGTTTGTCCAAATCGTTTTCGTCGTTGTAATAATGAAAACCGACTCTGATTCCGCCGCCCCTCGGTGAGCTGCTGATTTGGTTTTGGTTTAATTTTTCAAACAGAGATTTGTCACCTTTCAGATTAAAGATATTTGAATGGAACTCACGTTTGACAACTGAGTCATTCAAAAATCCGAGTTTGGTCAGTTCTGATTTTGCATCTTTTGAAAGCTGTCGGATGCGCGAATAACATTTATCAACACCCAATGACTTCAGAAATTCAATCGATTGCATAATGGTGCCGTAACTCGTTGAATCCTGGTGACCGGGTTCAAAATGATTCATAAAAGGCAGATCAGAAAGCCCTGATTCAAAGCTCGGTGCAGAATTAAATCCTGCAGTATAAGTTTTAATTTTTCGTCTTGCACTTTCTTTGATCATCAGAAAACCATTGCCAAATCCTGCGGTCAGCCATTTGTAACCGCTCGCGGCCATCACATCCAGCGCACTTTTGTCAAAACTGAAAATTTCTGTTCCGATATATTGTGTACCGTCACCAATGATCAATAAATCGGGATGATTTGATTTCAGTTTTTTCAAAAATTCAAAATCGATTTTAATTCCGCTCAGCCATTGCACCATACTGAACAGAAAAACATCCGGTTTGTGTTTTTCAACCGCTTCTTCCACATTTTTCTCAAGATTTTCATCAATGCTTGCAAAAAACACTTCAAAATCACGTGTTTCAACCGGCCAATTCACCGACGGATAATCATCATTGAGTAAAAGAATCTTTTTTCCTTTTCCCAATCCTTCCAAAACCATATTGATACCAAAAGAAAAATTTGGAACCATTGCAATGTCCTCTGTGCGTGAGTCGTAAAATTCGGCAAGCAGCTGTTTGGTATCATTGATCTTTTTCTTGTGGTTCATCCTGAATTCGTCCGAATTGTTCAGAAAATTTATGTCCTGTTTCCTTCGCCATTCAAAAACCGGTTCGGGCAAAAGTCCGTTTGCGGGTGTGTTGAGATAAGTCGAGTGGGAGAGTGCCGGAAAATATTTTCTGATGTTGTCCATGATTCTGAATTTGATTGAACAATTTATGAATTTTAAATGATTTGAAATTTATTTGTTTTCGTCCAAAGTCGGAAATTTTGCAGGCGTCATCAGCAAAATAATCACTGTCACAAAACCGGTCAGCATCATTCCCAAAAACACCATTTCCATCGCATCAAAAAATCCGTGCTGCAGATAATTATTGACATCCGGCGTCAGTTTGTGCGACTGCAGATCGCTGACCACATCATTGACCGCCGGCAGTTTTGATTTCAAATCAGCAGGCGGATTTTGAATTTTTGATGTCAGCACAGAATTAAAAACAGCTGCAAAAATTGCTGCGCCCAAACTCTGGCCAAAATATCTCGAAAACATATTTGCACCGGTTACCACACCGCGCTGTCCCCATCTGACGGTTGACTGAACGCCGACCATCAGCGGTGTACCGGTCAGTCCGAAACCTGCACCGAGTACCATTTGAATCAATACCAATACCCAAATCGGACCCTGAAAAGGAAGAAAATGAAATATCGATGCACCGAAGATTACCGTAATCATACCCAAAAGTGCTGTATTCCTGAAACCTATCTTCAGATAAAGATTTCCCGATAACGATGAGAACAATGGCCAGGTGATGCTCATTGCAGCCAGTATAAAACCGGCTTCGGTCGCCGAAACCATATGAACCGACTGTGCATAAACCGGAATAAACATATTGACACCCATTGTTGTAATTCCCATACCGATGGTTCCGAGATTTGAACCGAGCAAAACTCTTTTTTTCCAGACCCAGCCGGGCAATATCGGTTCTTCGGCTCGTCTTTCAATTTTCAACACCAAAATTCCGGCAACAATTGTAATGATCAAAATAATCAGACTCTGAACCGAAATCCATGGCCATGACTGACCTCCCTGCAGCAAACCGAAAAGTAGAGCAGATCCTGCGATCAGCACCGTGATTGCACCCATCCAGTCGATTTTGTGGATATTGTGAATTTTTCTTTCTGCCAAATGAACACTGATCAGAGAAATCGCCAATATGCCCACCGGAAGATTAATCAGGAAAATCCATCTCCACGAAATATTATCGACAATTGCACCGCCAATCGCGGGTCCGATTACAGCAGAAATTCCCCAGACACTGGAGAGCCAGCCCTGAATTTTTGCTCTTTCTTTTACGGTGTATATATCGCCTGCAATCGTATTGACGGTTGCCATAATTGCGCCTGCACCGACGGCCTGAATACCTCTGAACAGAATCAGTACATTCATATTCCATGAAGTTGCACATGCGGCAGAACCAAATAAAAAGATGATGATTCCGATGATCAGTATTGGTTTTCTGCTGTATATATCGGCAAGTTTTCCGTAAATCGGAATGGTCACCGTCTGAACCAGCAGATAAATTGAAAACAGCCAGCTGAACAGCGAAAATCCACCGAGATCGCCAACAATCTGAGGAATTGCGGTTGCAACAATGGTGCTGTTCATGGCGGCAAGCATCATTGTAATCATTAACGCAAGCAATACCCAGTTGCGTTGACTGTTTTTCATTAAATTTCCCGTAATTCTATTGTTTAGAAGTTCACAAAGTTAGAAATTTAGCCAATCAATTTGAATGATATAAACACAAAAAAAGAAGAGCGGTGGGGTTGGGATTTGTTCCGCTCTTCTGATGAGAAAGTTATTATAGTTAAGTTAGTAAAGGCAATTTGATCTTGTGTGTCAGCTTGCTTTTATTTTTTGTAAAGATAATTTCGAAATCATATCTCAAACAAGGGGAAAACCCCCCTTTTTTAATAATAAAACTAAAATCAGTATAATTTATTGAATTTCAGTGCAATTTAATTTCATTTGCTGACTTTTTCAAAAAATCAAACTGCTTATTTTGGCTTAAAATCTAAAATCTCTAATTTTATACAAAAATCATCTGCAATGAACTATTACAAAATCAAAAACCTTGAACAATACATCAAGGCTTATAAAAAATCTGTCAATGATCCCGAAGAATTCTGGGGAGACATAGCCGATAAAAATTTTATCTGGTATCAGAAATGGGATAAGGTTCTGCATAATGATATGCTGAACGGAGACATCAAATGGTTTGTCAACGGGAAACTGAATATGACCAGAAACTGTCTGGACCGGCATCTGAACAAAAGAGGAGACAAAACCGCGATCATATTTGAACCCAACGATCCGAACGAAGAAGCGCAGCATATCACCTACAAAGAATTGCACAAAAATGTCTGCAAAATGGCAAATGTACTGAGAGACAACGGAATCAAAAAAGGAGACCGGGTCTGTATCTATCTGCCGATGATTCCCGAACTTCCGATTGCACTGCTTGCCTGCGCAAGGGTCGGAGCCATCCATTCTGTGGTGTTTGCCGGTTTTTCCGCAAATTCGCTTTCTTCAAGAATTCAGGATTCTGACTGTAAAATGCTGATTACTTCAGACGGCGGATATCGCGGTAATAAAACCATTGATTTGAAAGGAATTGCAGATGATGCACTCAAAAGCTGCCCGTCAATCGAGACTGTTTTGGTTGCAAAAAGAATCGATTCCGAAATCCATATGGAAGAAGGACGCGACAAATGGCTTCAACCGCTGATGGATGATGCAGCGGAAGACAATGTTTCCGAAATTATGGATGCAGAAGATCCGCTGTTTATACTTTATACTTCGGGTTCGACCGGAAAACCAAAAGGAATGGTGCATACCACAGCCGGTTATATGGTTTTCACCGCATACACCTTTACCAATGTGTTCAATTACAAAGAAGATGATATTTACTGGTGTACTGCAGACATCGGCTGGATCACCGGACATTCTTATATTGTTTACGGTCCTCTTCTCAACGGAGCAACCACTGTTTTGTTTGAAGGAATTCCGTCCTATCCTGATTTTGGAAGATTCTGGGATGTAATCGACAAACACAAAGTTACCCAGCTGTACACCGCGCCGACCGCAATTCGTGCACTGGCAAAAGAAAATCTGAGTTATGTTGAATCACATGATTTATCGTCATTGAGAGTGCTTGGCTCTGTTGGTGAACCGATCAACGAAGAAGCATGGCACTGGTACAACAATAATATCGGCAAACAAAAATGTCCGGTTGTCGATACCTGGTGGCAGACCGAAAACGGCGGAATCATGATTTCGCCTTTGCCGTTTATCACACCGACCAAACCGACTTATGCAACACTTCCGCTGCCGGGAATACAGCCTGTACTGATGAATTCAAAACGAAATGAAATTGAAAATCATCATGAAGAAGGAAGCTTGTGTATCAAATTTCCGTGGCCGGGTATGGCAAGAACGATTTGGGGAAATCACGAAAGATACATGGAAACCTATTTTTCTGCATTCAGAGGAAAATATTTTTCGGGTGACGGCGCACTCAAAGATGAGGTCGGATATTACAGAATCATCGGCCGAATCGATGATGTGATCATTGTTTCAGGGCACAATCTCGGAACCGCGCCGATCGAAAATGCGATCAATGAACATCCGGCGGTTGCTGAATCTGCGATTGTGGGTTATCCGCACGATATCAAAGGAAACGGGCTTTACGGATACATCACGCTCAAGGAAACCGGCGAAGTCAGAGACCGAGACAATCTGAGACGTGAAATCAACGAACACATTGCAAACCATATCGGTCCGATTGCAAAACTCGATAAAATCCAGTTTGTGGATGCGCTTCCAAAGACCCGTTCAGGCAAGATCATGAGAAGGATTCTCAGAAAAATTGCTGCCGGTGATTTTGACAGTTTTGGTGATATTTCAACTTTGCTGAATCCCGAATCGGTTGACGAAATCAAAAACGGAAGAATCGCATAACAAAAGGGAACAAAAATTGACCAGCGGTTACAGAATTTGAAAAAAATGAAATCTTATTTTGTTTTAATTTTTGGATGGCTGCTGTTTTTGGGTATCAAAACCGATGCCCAGGAAGCAGTTTATTATTTCCCGAAAATCGAAACCCATGTAACGGTTCCGGTTTCAATTCCGGTCAGCGAAATCAGTTCGCTGATCAACAAATCGGTTACCGGGCTGATTTATGAAGACGATTCGTTTACAGACAACGACAACGATCAGTTCAAAGTCAAGGTTTTTAAAAACGGAAGCATAAAACTGACCGCACTGAAAGACAACCGGCTGCTGATTGAAATTCCTCTTAACATATATGCAGAAAAGGGTTACGGCGCTTTGGGTCATTATATGTATCAGCAAACCGAATTTGGTGTGATTATGAAATTTATTACTGCGATCAAGTTCAATACCAACTGGACGATCGCCACCCAAACTGCTGCAAACGGTTTTGAATGGACAGACAAACCGGTGCTGACTTTTGGCGGTGTCAAAATTCCGATTACGCCTTTGGTCGAATCTTCGCTCAAGGAACAGCAGAAAGAATTCAGTTCGATGATTGATCAAAAAATTTCCGAAAGTTTTGATCTGAAACCTTATCTGCTCGGCATTTGGAATCAGTTTGCAATGCCGATTCAGATTTCTGAAGAATATGACACCTGGTTGAAACTTACGCCCAAATCGCTGAATATGACACCGGTGAAAATTTATTCCGATTTGATCAAAACCGACATCGGAATCAATCTGAATTCTGAAACCTATATCGGTCAGATTCCAAATCCTTCGCCAATGGTTTTGAAATTTCCTGATTTTACGCTCAAACAGAATCTTGCTCCGGATTTTAATCTGAAAACCACAGCCAACATTTCTTATGAAAAAGCGACTGTTTTGGCAAGAAATCAGTTTTTGGATTACGAATTTGAAATGTCAGACAAAAAGAAGGTGAAAGTGGAAGACATCAGTGTTTATTCGGCAAAACAGGCGGTCGGTCTGGAAATCGTCACCAGCGGTGCAGTCAAAGGAACGATGGAAATCAAAGGTTTTCCGTATTATGATCCGGTTCAGCGAAAAATCAGATTGAGAGATACCGAATTTAAATTCAAAACAAAAAATCTGCTGCACAAAACCGCTTTGTTGTTTTTCAAAGGCAAAATCAGAAGGATGATTGAGGAAGAATACGGGATTCCGCTGGCTGATATCGAAGACAGTTCAAAAAAAAGTCTGCTCGAAAATTTCAACAAAGAATATTATCCGGGAATCTTTCTCAAAGGAAGGGTAATCGACCTGAGTCCTTCACAGATACTGCTTTTCAACGGCTTTATCACGGTGGTGATCGACACCAAAGCAAATCTGAAACTCGAAATCAAAGAATTGAATTTTTAAGAAATTTCTAAGTTTAATTTTAACCAATTGTACAGTTTTGACCGAAACTGATTTGTCTTTTTTATCTTTGCTTCAAACTGTACGGATTGAAATTTAAAATCACTGTCATCATACTGATTCTGCTGATTGCCGCAGCTTTCCTGATCAATCTGAATCTGGGAAGTTCGGACATCAGACTTTCTGACTGGTCTTCGGATGAAAATGCCAGACAGCTGATATTTGATTTTCGTCTGCCAAGGACGATTGCAGCTTTTCTGGCGGGAATAGCACTGCCTATCAGCGGTTTGATACTGCAGGAACTGTTCAGAAATCCGTTGGCTGATCCTTCGGTTCTGGGCATTACTTCAGCTTCAGGACTCGGTGTTGCATTGGTTATTTTTTTATCGGCCGTGCTTGGTTTTAACGATTGGGTCAACAATTCATGGCTGATCTGTATTGCATCTTTTTTGGGCGCAATTTCGGCTTTGGCGGTCATCGTATTTTTTTCTGCAAGATTGAATTCAACCACAGCACTGATTATCATCGGTATCATGATTGCAGGTTTTGCAGCTGCGATCATCGGTGTGCTTCAGTTTTTTGCACCATCCGAAAAAATCAAAACCTATCTGATGTGGACTTTCGGATCGGTCAGCGGTTTGTCTTGGTCACAAATTTTTGTTTTTTCAATCACAACTTTGTTCGGACTGATGATTTCAATTTTTACGCTCAAAGGAATCTCAGGATTGAGACTGGGTGAAAATTACGCCTACAGTATGGGAATCAATGTCAAAAAAACAAGATGGCTGATTTTGGTTTCTTCAGCAGTCTTAACCGCATCAGCAACTGCATTTGTCGGTCCGATTGCATTCATCGGTCTTGCGATTCCGCATATCTGCCGGATTGCTTTCAGACAAACATCCGTCGGCAGATTATATACACTTGTAGTTTTGCTCGGAATTTTTTCAATGCTGCTTTTTTCGTGGATTTCACAGATTTTCCCAAAGGGAAGTCTGCCGATCAACATCATCACTTCGCTCATCGGTGCGCCGATTGTGATGAGTATATTGCTAAACCGTAACCAATACAGCTGGAATGACTGACGAACTGCTCAAAATAGAAAATCTTTCGGTCGGTTATTCAAAACCGGTTTGCAGTCAGATCAATGCAGCTGTCGGCAAAGGCGAACTGATCGGTCTGACCGGAAAAAACGGTTCGGGGAAAAGCACGCTGATCAGAAGTATTTTGGGGCTTCAGCCGATATTGTCGGGTCATATCAAATTTCTTTCAGAAGACATGGGAAATTGGGATTTGACCAAAAGATCACATAAAATCTCGGTGGTATTTTCAAGACTCAGCCAATTGCCGGCATTGACAGTCTTTGACTTGGCGGCATTGGGCAGACTGCCTTATTCAAACGGTTTTTCAAAATTAAAACCAACTGAAATTGAGCTGATTGATGAGTCTTTGGAAAAAGTCGGAATTGCTGATTTGAAGTATCGTTTTGTAAACAAATTGAGCGACGGACAGTTGCAGATGGTGATGATTGCCAGGGCTTTGGTTCAGGACACCGATCTAATCATTATGGACGAACCGACTTCTCATCTCGACATTGAAAATCAGTTTAAGATTTTTGAACTGATTTATAAATTATCAAAAGAAACCCATAAAACCTTTATCGTGGCAACCCATCAGATTGAACTGATTCTTCAGAATGCAAGCCGTCTTTGGTGGATTGACAACGGCAGTTTTTACGAAGGATTTCCGGAACAGCTGGCATACGAACAGCAGATTTATGAAAAACTGGCACAAAAAAGAATCAGATTTGATTATGAAACCGGAAGTTTTCAGTTTCAGCATCCGAAAACAAAAAAAGTTCAATTATCGGGCGACGGAAGTGATTTGGCTTATTGGGTGAAACATGCGTTGGAACGGAATGGGTTTGAGATTTCTGACGAATCGCAAAACAGAATTGAAATTGAAAATCAAACAGTATCTTTGAATAATACCAGTTATCAATCAATTGGTGAATTAATGAAAAATCTGAATAATGAAAATTAAGCTGTTTTTGGTTTTATTGATTTTACAATTTTCCTATCTGCTTTCTCAGGAATTATTGAAATTGGATTTAATTCGTAATTTTGATAAAATTAATTTGAAATGGAAAATCTATCTGTAAAACCACCATTAAGCAACCTGCAGGCGGAATTGCTAAAGCTATTTTCAATGAATTTACCCGAAGAAGTATTGATTGATCTCAAAAAAGTAATTGCTGTTTTTCTTCTTGAAAGAGCCAGAGACAAGGCAGATGCGATTTGGGATGAGAAACGATTCAATTCAGACTGGCTTAATCAAATCCAAGGTTAATAAAGATTATTCATGCAAAAAAACATCATCATCACCGGCGCCAGCCGCGGAATTGGCAGAGAATTGGCGAAAATCCATCTTCAGAACGGAAACAATGTGTTTGCGATTTCGAGAAATGAAGAAAAACTGAAAGAACTGAAACAGTTTGAAAACAATTCGGAATTCAGATTTCTTGCTTTGGATCTGGCTGATTTCAAAAGTCTGGATCAAATCGGGGAACAGATTTCTGATTGGAGCAGGGTGGATGTGCTTTACAACAATGCAGGTTTTCTGGTCAACAAACCGGTTTCGGAAATTACAGAAAAAGATATTGACAATTCAATTTCAGTCAATTACAAAGCACCTTTCAGAATGATTCAGCTGCTGTTGGATAAAATGGATTCAGAATCTCATATCGTCAATATTACCACCATGGGTGCGGTTCAGGGCTCTGTGAAATTTCCGGGGCTTGCCGCTTATTCGTCTTCAAAATCCGGAATTATCACTTTGACAGAACTGCTGGCAGAAGAATTTGACGAAAATCAGCCAAAGATCAATTGTGTGGCTTTGGGTGCGGTTCAGACCGAAATGCTCGAAGAAGCTTTTCCGGGTTACAAAGCACCGGTCACCGCAACTGAAATGGCTGAATATCTATACAATTTTGGTTTGAAAGGGCATCATTTTCAAAACGGAAAAACAATACAGCTTTCGGTTTCAACTCCCTGATGATTTGAATAAATTCAATAAAATCCTTTGCGTCATTCTTTCAAATCGGGTAACTTTGAACTGAATTAATCCAATCAAAATGAAATTAACAGAAGACCAATATCCGCGATTTTTTATTCCTTATTTGAGATTGACGGACAACGATATATTGACAGAACTGACCAGTCAGCTTGAAACTTATCCGAAATTTATCAGGGAAATTCCTGAAGAAAAACTGCTGTTCAGATATGCGCCCGGCAAATGGACGATCAAAGAAGTGGTCGGTCACAATACAGATACCGAAAGGATCAAAGCAGCGGTTGCGCTCAGAATTGCAAGAAACGACAAAAAACCAAATCCCGGATTTAGCGAAGATGATTATGTAATGGCTACTGATTTCAATTCGAGAAGCATAGAAGATTTACTTCAAGAATTTGAAGATATGAGAAAAAGCAATATTTCGCTTTACAAAAGTCTGAGTCGTGAAGAATTGGAAAGAACCGGTTTTGCATCCGATAAAGAGATGAATGCAGAAACCTGGTTTTATTTTATGGTCGGTCACATCAGACATCATGAAAATATCATCAGAGAAAGATATCTGTCAGTATAAATAAGCAGGGCATAACTGAATTCAGGCGTTAATTCAGTAACTTTGCACAAATTAAAATTTGATGAAATTTCATGAACTTCAGGTTCAATCCATAACCAAACTGACCAAAGAATCGGTCAGAATAGATTTTAAAGTTCCGGAAGAATTAAAACCCGAATTCAAATTCAAAGCGGGTCAGTATATAACCATTGACATGGACGGACAACGCAGGGATTATTCGCTCTGCAGCAGCCCATTGGACGACAAATGGTCGGTTGGAATCAAGTCTGTAAAAGACGGATATGTTTCAAAATTCCTAAATTCAAATTTGAAAGAAGGCGATTTTCTGAAAGTTTCAACACCCAAAGGAAAATTTGGAATCAAAAGCGAACCCGACAAAAAAAGGACGGTGCTTGCATTTGCAGCCGGAAGCGGAATTACACCGGTTTTGAGCATTTTGAGATATACACTTCAAACCGAAAAAGAGGTTTTGCTCAATCTGTTTTACTGCAACCGTACTCCAAAGGAAACCATGTTCAAAGATGAAATCGAACAGCTGAAAGAACAGTATCCGATCAACTTTTTTCCGCATTGGTTTTTTACCCGTCACAAACAGGAAAATCCGTTGTACGAAGGCAGACTGAATGCAGACAAGATCAACCGGATTCTGAATATTTTAGTAAAAATCAACGAAATAGATGAAGTTCTGGTTTGCGGTCCTGACGGAATGATCAGAGAAATTACTGATGAATTTATAAAAGCCGGATTGTCAGAAAATCAGGTTTATTTTGAACTGTTTACACCGCCGGCTCCGTCTGCAGATGCAGAAACGGCTGAACAACCCGAAACAGAAGTCGATGTAACCGTTGAGCTCGATGGTGATGAATACAATTTCAAATGGGACGGCAAAAAATCACTGCTCGATGCGGCGCTTGATGAGGGAATCGATGCGCCTTATTCCTGCAAAGGCGGAATCTGCAGCAGCTGTATGTGCAGACTTGAAGAGGGAGAAGTCAATCTGGGCGAAAATTTTGTGCTGACCGATCAGGACATTGAGGAAGGAATCATAGTTGCCTGCTGTTCAAGGCCAAAAAGCGATAAGATCAAAATTAATTTTGATGATATTTAAAAGAAAATATATACGAACCGAAGAATTCTGGAATACAATCAGCCACGGATTTGGTGCCGTTCTTTCGGTGGCCGCATTGGTTTTGCTGCTGGTTTATTCAGCAATCAGCGGATCTGCAATTGCAGTTTTCAGCTCACTTGCTTTTGGTTTGGGACTGGTTTTACTGTATTCTGCATCAACAATTTATCATGCGGTAACCGATCCGAAGAAAAAGAAAATCCTTCAGAAATTTGATCATCTCTGTATCTATCTGCTGATCGCCGGAACCTACACACCGGTTATGCTTCTGGGACTGAAAGGAGCCTGGGGATGGACGATGTTTGGCGTCATCTGGGGATTGGTCATCATTGGTTTTGTATTTAAATTTTCAGCGCTCAGAAAAAATGAAAAACTATCACTGATATTGTATGCATTGATGGGCTGGCTGGCTGTGATTGCAATCAAACCGCTTTTTGAAAATCTTTCAACTGCTGCGCTTGTCCATTTGGGATTGGGCGGTTTGGCATACACCATCGGGATTTATTTTTTCGCCAATCACAAAATCAAATTCAATCATTTCATCTGGCACATATTCGTCTTGGCAGGCAGCGCCTTTCATTTTATCGGTGTCTTTTTCTACATCCTTTAAATCGAAAAAAGCAGATAAGCAATCAAGGGAATCAGCGAACAGCTTTCCATCCAAAATGAAAAATAAAAAGTGGAATTGCTGCTTTTTGTATTGATGATTCCGCCCAAAGAGAATACAATCGCTGCAAACCAGCTGATGACGGTTTTGTCGATTTCCTTCAATTCCCAATAAAAGAAAAATGCGCTCAGCAGTAAAAAGACGATTGCAAGGATTTTTGAATTTCTGAAACCGATCACCATCGGTATGGTTTTTAATTCCTTGTCATCCGTATTTTCATCACGGATATCAAAGGGAATCGTAATTCCGGCAACAAACAGAAATACAGAAACAAAAATCATTTTGTGATGAATCAGTTCATGATGAACAACCAGCAGCAGACCTACCGAGCTGCCCGCCCAGACAAATGCGATCAGAAACAGTTTGAGAAACGGAATGGTCCGCAAACCCAAACCCGAAAAAGGAAGCGAGTAACAAAAACTCACAAAACCAAGCACACCGAGATACAAAAAAGTTTTCAGTTCAAAACCGCGAAGAATCACAAAGGCAAGCGTGAAAACCAGACCAATATAAGTCAGGATTACTCTGGTTCTTGTTTTGGGTTTGAATGTATAAAACTCCTTCAAATCCGTCATCCGGGTGAAATTATAAACCGCAAGCGTTCCAAAAAATACGATGCCCAATACATAGAAATTCAATTCGTAAAAACTCAGCTGAAAAAACGCAAGCAGACAGGCGAAACAGAATGAAACCCAGAAATTGGTATCGATCAGATATTTTTGGATGATTGTTTTCATCACAACAAATTTAACCGAACAATTAAAAACCATCCTTATTATTTATTCAAAATCTGTATGATTTAATCCCATAATACTGTAAAATAATTTTCTGAGAATTGATGCAATCATTCTGAAATTCCGTCGATTGGATGAAGTTAAAATCAAATTTCACAACCAAAATTACAAAACCCAAAACGGGTTCCAATTGTTGATAAAGATTAGTTTTTAAAATGTTTTTAAATCGTAAATTTGGGAGCTTAAAATTTCACGGTTTAAAGATATGAACACACAAGATTTTTCAATTCGTCACATCGGGACTTTGGCTGAAGGTTCTGACGAAATGCTTTCTTCGATGGGCGAACAGTCGATCGATTCACTGATTGACAAGACCATGCCGGCAGAAATCAGGCTGAAAGAGCCGCTGGGACTTCCGCCTGCCATGTCGGAACACGAAGTTCTCGAACATCTGAGAGAATTGTCGCACAAAAACAAAAAAATGAGAAGCTTTATCGGTTACGGTTATTATCGAACCATACTGCCTTCACCGATTCAGAGAAATATTCTTGAAAATCCCGGCTGGTACACTGCTTATACGCCTTATCAGGCCGAGATCGCACAGGGTCGTCTGGAAGCATTGCTGAATTTTCAGACCGTAATTTCGGATCTGACCGGACTGCCGATTGCAAATGCATCGCTGCTGGACGAAGCAACTGCCTGCGCCGAAGCGATGCACATGATGTTCAATTCTGCGCCGAGAAATAAAAAAGATGCGGTCAAATTCTTTATTTCTGAGGATATATTTCCGCAAAGTCTTGCGGTTTGTCAAACCAAAGCAGATGGTCTGGGCATTGAAATCGAAACCGGAAATCCTTTTGAATTTGATTTTTCAGATGATTTCTTTGGTGCATTGTTTCAGAATCCGGGTAAATCAGGTGCGATCACCGATTATACCGCATTGATTTCAGAATTAAAACAAAAAGAAATACAGACTGCAATTGCAGTCGATATCATGTCACTGGTGATGGTTAAATCTCCGGGCGAAATGGGTGCAGATGTTGCTGTCGGAAGTTCACAGCGTTTTGGCGTACCGATGGGTTATGGCGGACCGCATGCTGCATTTATGTCGTGTACAGAAGAATACAAACGTCAGATTCCGGGAAGGATTATCGGTGTTTCTCAGGACAGATACGGAAAATTTGCATTGCGAATGGCTTTGCAGACCAGAGAGCAGCACATCAAAAGAGAAAGAGCAACTTCAAATATCTGTACTGCTCAGGTTTTGCTGGCTGTAATGGCAGGAATGTACGGCGTTTATCACGGAAAAGAAGGTCTGCAGGACATTGCACAAAATATTCACAAAAAAGCGGTCAGACTGTATGATGCGCTGATTGAGCTGGGTTATACCGTTGTTCATCATAATTTCTTTGATACAATTCAAATCGAAGCAAACGGAATTGACAGTGAGATTTTTGAGAAAAGCGAGATTCTTCTGAACTTCTTTGAAGACGGAAAAATCAGCATTTCGATGGATGAAGTGGTTTCAGAATCAGAACTAGAAAAACTGATTGAAATTTTCGGGTTTATCAAAAAGAAAGAAGCTTCAAACAATGGTTTCAGTCAAGGAAGAATTCCTGCCGAACTGGTAAGAACTTCTGATTTCCTGACCAATGAAGTTTTTAAAAAATATCATACCGAAACCGAGTTGATGAGGTACATCAAACGATTGGAAAAGAAAGATTTGGCATTGAATCATTCAATGATTTCTTTGGGTTCGTGTACAATGAAACTCAATGCGGCAACCGAGATGTTCCCGTTGAGTTGGAGCGGTTTCAATTCGATCCATCCGTTTGTTCCAAAAAAATATGCAGAAGGTTATCAGGAAATGATTTCAAATCTTGAAGATCATTTGTCAAAAATCACCGGTTTTGCAGCAACTTCCGTTCAGCAAAATTCAGGTGCACAGGGTGAATATGCCGGCCTGATGGTGATTCGTTCCTATCAGCGAGACAACGGACAGACCCACAGAAATGTGGTAATCATTCCGGAGTCTGCGCACGGAACCAATCCGGCTTCGGCTGCTATGGCAGGAATGAAGGTAGTGGTTGTAAAAAATCTGCCGACCGGTGAAACCGATGTTGAAGATCTGAAAGCAAAAATTGAAATTCACAAAGAAAATCTTTCTGCGCTGATGATCACTTATCCGTCAACATACGGCGCATTTGATTCAAACATCAAAGAAGTGATCGATCTGGTTCATCAGGCTGGCGGTCAGGTTTATATGGACGGTGCAAATATGAATGCCCAGACCGGACTGACTGCACCCGGGTATATCGGTGCGGATGTCTGTCATCTGAATCTTCACAAAACCTTTGCAATTCCGCACGGTGGTGGAGGACCCGGTGTAGGACCGATCTGTGTTGCATCTCATTTGGCGCCTTATCTGGGCGGTCATCCGCTGATAGAAACAGGCGGTGCAAAATCAAATACAGTATTTTCAGCCGCGCCTTACGGTTCTTCGCTGATTCTTTCGATCTCGTATTCCTACATCAGAATGCTGGGTGACGAAGGTCTGAAGAATGCTGCAAAATATGCAATTCTGAATGCAAACTATATGAAATCAAAACTTGAGAAATATTACGATGTGCTTTATACCAATCACAATGATGTGGTGGCACACGAATTTATTCTTGATTTCAGACCGTTTAAAAAATTGGGCATCGAAGTGGTTGACATTGCAAAACGACTGATGGATTACGGTTTTCATGCGCCTACGGTTTCATTCCCGGTTGCAGGAACGCTGATGATCGAACCGACCGAGTCTGAGAACAAAGAGGAACTCGACCGTTTTGTGGATACACTGATTCAGATCAGAAAAGAAATCGACGAAATTGCGGAAGGAAAATATACCCAGGATAACAATGTTCTGAAAAATTCTCCTCATCCGATTCACTTGGTGACTGCGGACGAATGGGAATTCCCGTATTCAAGAGAAAAAGCCGCTTATCCGCTGGAATGGGTGAGAGAGCGCAAATTCTTTACACCGGTTTCAAGAGTCGATGATGCATTCGGCGACAGAAATCTGATTTGTACCTGTCCTTCGACTGAAGAGTACAAAGACTGAAATATATGAAATTGTTGTAAGCCCTTTTGTCATCGTGCAAAGGGGCTTTTTTTATTTTCCGGAAATTTTTTGGATAAATTTAAATTTGTTCAAATCTGAAATTCTCGCCCAGATAAACCCTTCTCACATCTTCATCATTTGCAAGATCTTCCGGTGAACCTTCTTTCAGTATCTTTCCTTCAAACATGATATAGGTTTTGTCAGTAATTGCAAGCGTTTGAGATACGTTGTGATCGGTAATCAGAATCCCGATGTTCTTGAATTTGAGCGAACGCACGATTTTCTGAATGTCTTCAACCGCAATCGGGTCAACACCTGCAAAAGGTTCGTCAAGCAAAATGAATTTGGGTTCGGTGGCAAGACAGCGTGCAATTTCGGTTCTTCTTCTTTCACCGCCGGACAGCAGATCACCTCTGTTTTTTCTGACATGTTCCAGACTGAATTCCTCAATCAGCGCTTCTGTTTTCATCCGTTGTTCTTTTTTTGAAAGCTTGGTAAATTGAAGCACCGAAAGGATATTATCTTCAACCGAAAGTTTTCTGAAAACGGATGCTTCCTGCGCCAGATAACCGATTCCTTTTTGGGCACGGCGGTACATCGCATCACCGGTGATATCGTGTTTGTCAAGAAAGACGTGACCTGAAGTGGCTTTGATCAGACCGACAATCATATAGAAAGTAGTCGTTTTGCCGGCACCGTTCGGACCGAGCAGACCGATAATCTGTCCCTGTTCCACCTGAAGCGAAACATCCTTCACCACATGTTTTTTTCCGTAATCCTTAAAAAGATTCTGTCCTCTCAGTACGATTCCCATCGGGTCAAAGATAGTTTAAAATGAATTAGTGTAAAATTGAATTTTCAACTTTGGACAAGAATAAAGCCAAACTGAAACCAAAGCTTACAGATTTTGCATTTCCTGTTTTTGACGGCAACGTTCTATGTCCGATTTGATCTGTTCAAGTTTTTCGGAATTGTTCTGCATCGGAATGATTTCCTTGTATTTTGCAACCGCATCATCAAAACGACCTGTATATTCAAGCATATAAGCCCATTCGCCAAACAGTGAAACCTTGTTGATACCGATCACATCTTTTGCTTTCATGATCATGGCTTCAGCTTCCGGTCCTCTCAATTCTGTATTCAGCAGATAGATGTAGTTCATATAGGCAGGAGCATAGTCGGGAGAAAATTCCATTGACTGTTTGTAGAATTTCTCGGCCTCTCGAAACCGTTTTTCCTTGGTTTCATAAATCCAGCCGATGTGATTGTATGCTTTTCCAAATCCGGGTTCTTCCTCAATAATCTTGAACAATACATTTTTTGCATCTTCATACTGTTCATTCGAGATCAGTTCATCCGCATATCTGAACTGCGATTCAAGGTTTTCGTACTGCTCATCCATAAGGCAATTGTTTAGCTGATAAAAATAATAAAAATTTATATTTCGGTGTAATTTCTCTACACTGTTTGACTTCCAAATTGTATGATCAGTCGGCTTTGACAACATCACCTGATCCGACTGTCTTCAAATCTGTGTCTGAAGGATTTCCTTTGTAATAAAGCTTTCCCGAACCCGAAACACCCGCATTGAGTTTTTGATCTGAATGAACTTCCAGATTGCCCGAACCCGACATTCCGGCGTTGACATCATTTGCTTTGAGCTGATAGGCATGCAAATCACCCGAACCGGCAACACCTGCATTCAGTTTGTCTGTTGTTCCGCTCACATAAATATCGCCGCTTCCGTTCAATTGAATTTCAGCAGTTTTTGATGCAATCGAAACATTGATATCGCCCGAACCGTCAAGTACAGTTTTGAAATCATTCACCCGCTGAATCCCGTCAGCGGTGATGCTTCCCGAACCGGTCAGCACAAGTCCGTTCAGATTTTGAGCCTTGAAACTGATTTTAACCGACTTACCGTTGCTTTTGTAAAATCCTGATTTCTGACTGATCCTCAGCGTATTTCCTTTGGATGAAATTTTGATTTTCTTGAGGACATTTGAGTCTCCTTCCAATTTGATTTTTCCGTCAGAAACGCCTTCTTCGATCATTACATCATAAGCGCCTGAACTTTCAACCGAATCAAATCCGGCATCGACTTCTCTGATTTCGGTCGTCTGAACACCCGGTTCATTATTGCCGCAGGAAACGAATATGAATAAAAAGATCAGTCCGAATATTTTTGTTTTCATTTGATTATAATTTAATTCTTCAAAGCTAAAAATTATAAAAATCTGATGAAGAATATCACAAAGATTATTTTGAATTTCAAACAGAAAATGAGATTCCAGATTTTTGAATTGGCTAAATTCGCTGAAAATAAATCAATATGTCAGCTGTAAATATTCAGGCTCGGAAAGCTGAGGATTTTCGTCAATTGCATCATCATAATACACCTTTAATTCTGCCGAATATCTGGAATCCGCTGGGTGCGCTGATGCTTCAGGATATGGATTATAAAGCCGTTGCCACTTCTAGTTCTGCCATTGCGCAAACTCTTGGCTGGCCCGACGGTGAAAAGCTTCCGTTTGATCTGTTGCTCAAAAGTCTGAAACTGATTTCGGACAAGGTTTCAATTCCGGTCAGTGCAGATGTGGAAAGCGCTTATGCGTCAACTGAAAACGAATTGGAAGAAAACATCAACCTGCTTTTGGATACCGGAATTGCTGGAATCAATTATGAAGATTCAGATAAAAAAACAGGCGAACTGATTCCTATCGAAGACTTGGCCAGAAGAATTCATCTGATCAGAAAAATTTCTGAAGCAAGAGACATTCCGTTGTTTATCAATGCCAGAATCGATACATACACACACGGCAATCATCTGACATCCGATCAGAAATTACAGGAAACCGTCAAAAGGGCAGAAGCATACAAAAATGCGGGTGCAGACTGTGTTTTTCCGATTCTGATTACAGATCCGAATCATATCAAAACTTTGATCAGTGAAGTCGATCTTCCCTTGAATGTAATGGTGTTTCCGGGTATTCCGGATTTGAAAGAACTTGCACAAATGGGTGTCAAACGAATCAGTCTGGGCGGCGGTTTTATGAAAATCGCTTTGCAGCCGATGAAAAAATTGGCGGAAAGACTTCAAAATTTGGAAGGTTTGGATGAACTGTTTGGAAATGAAATCAATTCAGCTTACGTAAACAAACTTATCGATCAGAATAAACATTAAATTTATTCAGACTTCAATCATTTTGTTTAAATTTAGAGCTGTAATCTATTTCTTATGAAGAAGATATTTTTAGGGATTTTTATTGCTCTGTTTGCGTTTTCATGCGAATCTGTAAAGGATACGGCGCAGACTCAAAATGACCCGACGCTCGAAATTTGGGAAGAAGGAATCTCAACACTGAGCGGAATCATCACCAATGTGGTACAGGAAAAAGACGGTCAGACCATTACTTTAAAAGCAAAAGACGGTATCGACTACAGTTGTGTAATCAGCATACCGAATTTGGGTAAAAATCATGAGCAGTACAGAGAATTCAGGGAAGGAGAAAATATAACTTTCAGAGGAAATCTGTCAAACAACAACCGGATGACTGTGAGAGAAGTTTTGGAAAACCGCTGATGATTTCGGCTGTACTTTGTTCTAAATCTCCAAATACTTGCTAACTTTACAATCATTTAAAGTACAAATTCATGTACCAACTTAAAATTCTTGATTCAAATTTTGTCACCCACAACGTAAAGAGGTTTCTGGTCGAAAAACCTGCAGATTTTATTTATCGTCCGGGACAGTCGGCGCATGTTTCGCTCAATATTCCCGGCTGGGAAGATCAAATCAGAAAATTCAGTTTCACATCTTTGAACGCCTGGCCGTATCTTGAATTCATACTCAAGATTCACGACGATCGAGATGGTGTGACCAAACAGATGGGCAAGATGAATGCAGGTTCAGAGATTTTTCTGCATGATGTTTTCGGGACCATCGAATACAAAGGCCCCGGAATATTTATTGCCGGCGGAACAGGAATCACACCTTTTATTTCGATTTTCAGAGCCTTGTATTTCAGCGGAAATCTGAGAAAAATCGGACTGATTTATTCAAACCGGACGCAGGAAGACATCATCCTGCACGATGAACTGGTCAAGATGCTCGGCCCTGCCTATATGAACGTTTTTACCAGAGAAGGTGTGATCGGATTCAAAGAAAAAAGAATCGACAAGAAATTCCTGATTGAAAATATCAGTTATTTCGGCGGACTTTTTTATGTCTGCGGACCGCTTGATTTTACAGAAGAAATCACAAAAGATCTGATCAGCCTCGGTGCAAGAACCGATTCTGTGGTCATCTGAAATTATTCCGAAGCAAATTTATTTTTGTAGGCTTCAAAATCCTGCATCAGTTTTTCTTCAATCGCTTTTGGCATTCTTCGCGTCGGCTCGGATTCTGTGGAACTGAGCGGAAGAAAAGTTGTCATTTCGGGAATCAGCTCGATGCTCGAAACCAGCATTTCAATTTCGGTTTCGTACTGACGATAGGCAACCGAATGAAAAGTATCATTTTTGTAAATCGGAATTTCTCTCTGTTCAATCAGAAATCCCGCGTCAGCAGTCGAATCCACAAAATGACAGGTCACACCCAGCTTTTTCTGGTCGTGAATCGCCCATTTCAGCGAATCCAGACCTCTGACCAGCGGCAGCCAGCCCGGATGTGCATTGATCAGTTTGTGGCTTTCCACCAGATCGTCGGGCAGAAGACCGGCGCCTGCAATTATTATAAATTGAGGTTTGTGTTCATCCAGCCAGGGCTTGATTTCATCCACATTCACAGTTTTAAATCCGTAAATCAGTCTTTCGCACAAATCTTTGGGTGAAACATCGATTGCTTTTGAAGGCCGGTGCGCATAAATCGGTTTGAAAGGATTTTCACGGTGTACAAACGGAAGTGCCAATACGGTTACATTCTGATAAGCTTTTGCTTTGAGCTGAAAGAGTACATCCTGTGTTTTTCTGTGCGGTGTGTCATAAGTGATCACCGCTATTTCCTGTGGTTTGAAAATCATTTGATGATATATTTTTTATGGTATTCTACAAGATTGTCAATCGGTTTTTGAACGATATGACCGACATTCAGATGATAAACCGGTGCAACCGCACGAATGATGTCTTCGTAATAATGAGCCACCGAACCGATAAAATTTACTTCGCAAAATCTGGCTTCGGGATTGGGCAAAACCTGGTTTTCAAAAAATGCAGCCATCGAAGTATAAATCAAATTTTCGATAAAAGGTTCGTCTTTGTGCTGATGAACAAATCTGCTGAACGACGCCAAATAAGCATTTGCCAGCGGTTTCTGATACACGTTCACATTCAATTCGCTGATGGTCAGATGATAGGTTTCGTCAAATATCTTTGAAAGATGTTCGGGCATTTTTTTTGAAAAATAAGCATGCAGCAGTTTTTTTCCCATGTGGTTTCCACTGCCTTCATCGCCCAACACATAGGCGAGGGAAGGAGTTGCCTCTCTGATTTCCTTTCCGTCAAAATAACAGGCATTCGAACCGGTTCCCAATATACAGACCATCGCAGGCGTACCGCGATAAACCGCATAACAGGCTGCGAGCAGATCATGATTGACAGACAGTTTCGCATTTTTAAAAAACGGACGAAAACCATTTTTTACAATTTCGTGCAAAAAATCTGCAGAACAGCCTGCACCGTAAAAATACACATGTGTAATCTGATCGACGATTTCAGCCAATTCACTGTTTTTTGAAACATCTTTGTGAATTGACTCTGAATCAATGTGATAAGGATTGAACCCAATGGTGTTGGTTCTGAACCTTTCGGTCAGATCATCGTTCAAAATCACCCAGTCCGTCTTGGTGGATCCGCTGTCTGCAATTGCTATCATCGACTGTTTTTTAATTAAGATATTAAGGTCTGCTAAATTAAACCAATGTGTACACTTCTGCAAATTCGACAGCATCCAAAATCGGTGTGTTTTGCTTTGAATTTTTTAAAACGGAATGCTCAGCATCAGCTGAAAATTTCTTCCGGCTTCGGGTATCTCAAGATTTCTGTAAAAACTCAAATGATTGAAATATTTTTCGTTGGTCAGATTTCGGACTTTAAAAATCAAAGTCGGATTCAGTTTTCCGAATTTAAATTTAGAACTGATCCCAAAACCGATCAGAAAATAACCGTCGGTCGGTTCTTCGTTTTCTGCCACCCGATTTTGTTTATCTGCAAATTTAAAATCAGCCGATAATTCAAGTTTTTCAATTTTCTTTTTGTTTTGAATCAATTGATAGGTCCATTCCGAATACCAGACCGTGGGCGGACTCATCGGAAGCGGTTGTTTTTGCTGATTTAATTTTTGATAATTGTATTGATATTCAACCGAAAACAAACCATTCAGCCTGTTTCCAAAATTCTTTTCGGCGCTGAATTCAAAACCGCTGATCAATGCCTCAGCCTGACTGTAACGATAAATTTGATTTCCGTCCGGCAATGGTGAGATTTCAACGGTCGGCTGAAGAAAAATATAATTGCTGAAATAATACAGATAAGGATTCAGACCGATTTGAAATTGATTTTTATGAAAAACCGTTTTAAAATCTGCAGTCAGTCCTTTTTCTGTTTTCAAATCCGGATTTCCCATTTCGTAAATAAAAGAACCGTGATGAACACCGTTTGAAGCCAGTTCTATCGCATTGGGCAATCTGAAACTCGATGAAAGATTCAGATTCAGATCCCAGTTTGAATCGGGCTGAAAAAGCAGACCGGCCGAATAGTTCAGATTGCTGAATTTTTTATCGATGTTCGTGCTCTTTTGTGAAAGCTGTTCAGCTTCTGAATCGCTGTAACCGCTTTCAATCAGCTGTTCATACAGATTCGAATCAAAAAAATCTGCTATTTTCAAACGGCTGTAATCAAATCTCAAACCGTAATTGAGCGTCAGACTCGGAATGATTTCAATTTCGTTGATCGCATAAGCCGAATAATTCCAACGGTCATATTCGGGCATCAGAAAGCTGAAACCGTCGATCAGATTGTTTTGAATCTGAGTCTGAATTCCAAGATTCAATTTATTTTTTGACGAAAAATTTCTTTCGTATTTCAATTGGGCATCATAGGTCGAAAGTCTTAAATCCAATTCAAGATTTTCATCGCCATGCTCACCGTGTTCGTGTTCTTCTTCATCGTGATCTTCGCCGGAATGATCATGAGGCTCATCCCATTCCTGACGATGGTTGTTCTGATAACCGAGAATCAGACTGAAACGGTCTTTTCCGGTTTTGTAATTGGTGATGCTCTGAAGTTTGAAATGATTCACATTTTGATACGGGTAATCAATATTTCTCCTGTTGCCGTCATCTTCAAACTCTTCATCCGAATCGCCATGTGCGCCCGGAAAGAAGCCAATTTTCTGATGAAAATTGCTTGCAAAAACAGAAGTTTCAAAATTATTTTTTGAGAAACCGCCCAGAAATGAAACCGAATGATTGTTTCCGGCTGTATTTGGAAGTCTTTTCTTATAAAGCGGAATCTCTTCGCCCTGATTAACAATATGATCGGTCGGCACACTGAAATCTGCATAATCGCTGTAATCTGCCGAAGCTTTGTAATAAAAACCATTTTTGCTGTCGCTGATTTTCAGTGCAGTACCCAAACTTTCGTTATTTGTTCTTCCAAACAGATTCAGTTCACCGGTCAGACCGTCGATCAAAGGTTTCTGGCTGCTGTTCACTGCAATCACCCCGCCGACTGCATCGCTGCCGTATTCGAGTGCAGCCGGTCCTTTCAGGATGTCGATTTGGTCAATATTCCAACTGCTGATTTCCAAGCCGTGTTCTTCGCCCCATTGCTGGCCTTCCTGTTTCAAACCGTTTTCGGCAACTGCAACCCGATTCAGACCCATTCCACGAATCATCGGTTTTGAAGCAGCTGATCCGATTTCGGAAGATTGGATTCCGGGAATTGTTTCAATTGATTGGGCAAGCGAACCCGAATAGTTGTTTTTGATTGTTTCAGCTGTGATTCTTTCAGAATTTTGAACCGATTTCAGATGATGATGATGTAATTGTGCGGCATCGAGTTCTACGGTTTCATAATTCATTACAAATTTATAAAGCTTATTTTCAAGCCGGTCAATTGTAACATTTAAAGTTTCAAAACCTTCGAGCTGAAATTCGATTTGGATGTTTTCATTCTGATCAGGGTACAGTCTGAATTCACCCCGATGATCGGTTGTGATCTTATTTTTTGATTGAATGACTCTGACCTCTTCAAGCGGATGGCCGAAATCATCAACAACTTTTCCGTTCAGAACATTTTGGGCATATATTGATGTGAAACACAGCAGCAATGCTGTTGTAAAAATTGATTTAAACATAGTTTTCTTTTTTTTGATTAATTGTAAAATAGTCTGAAACCGCAGAATGGTTTCGACTGGAAAAAACTGAAACTATGCTTTGAATGGAGGTGCCCTGAAGTTTTTGTTCAGACCCGAATAGGTGGAAAGTTTTTTACTGACTTCAAGTTTATCGGTTTGGTGGAATTCAGCAAATTCAACCGGAATATCGATTGAATTGAAACTGATTTCAAGACTTGGTGAAATCTGAAAATCACAAATCATACAGACATCCGAAGACTGCAAAACAGAATTTCCGTCCGTATGCTGTTGTTCACTGTTTTCAGAATGCGACTGAAGATGGTTCAGCTGGTGAACCGGCTTCAACAGTACCATGAAGAGAAACAGTATTGCGGATGAAATTCTGCCGATATTTTTCAGAGTCAGATTCATTCTGTAAAAATAAGGCTTAACTGTTGATTTCTTTTAATTCTTTTTGATTCTTCTTTAATTTTCTCAAAAAGAAACCATAAATCACAAAATAATACACAAAGAAAAAGACAGCGATCACCAAAGTTGCCGAACCTGCCACAACCCATCCGGCTGCGTCGCTTGCGGTTTTTAAATCTTCGGGTGACATGATTACGCCGTCCGTACGGGTCATCGCATTTTGAATCGCGATATTTTTCCCCAGCTCAAAATAAATCGGGAACATCACAATCAGAAGAATCAAAACAATCAGAACCAGACAGATGATGACCGCTCTTCTGAATTGGATGATATTTTTGATCAGCATGTTGACCGATGAATTGGAAGAAATTTTTCGGTAGTAATAATAAATGATTCCGATCAGGGCGATCGAGAAAACAATTCCCACATTTGAGAAGGTTTCGAGTTTTTCGATGTTCGCTTCACCCATCATTTGAATTGATGAATTCAAATAATAATGACCTCCCGAAAAATATGACCAAACCGTAATGACCAGCCCAAGAAGCAGTTCGGCCAAACTGATGATAAACAGCCATTGAACCGAATTGATCGATTTGCGGTGGATCATTTTGAAAATTTTTTCGGAATCATAAGATTTGTCTTCCTTCTGGCTGTGCCACAAAGATTTCAGCTCGTCAATTTCCTCCGAATTGTTGTTTTTTAGATCATTCATCTGTTTCGGTTCATTATTTCCTTTAATTTCTCCTTTGCACGGTTCATCTTCACCCTTGCATTGACCTCTGTAATACCCAGCGTCACAGCAATTTCCCGATAGGGCAGATCCTCCAGATACAACAGCACCAGGGCTCTTTCAACTTCATTGAGCAGTCTGATGGATGCGTACAGCATTTTCAGTCTTTCCTGTTTTTCTTCGTCTTCCTCGTTTGATTTCACATCAAAATAAGATTCGCTGTCGATTGAAGACGTTGAAATTGTCCTGTTCTTTTTTCTGATCAGCGTGATTGCGGTATTCAGACTGACCCTGTACATCCAGGTGCTGAATTTTGAATCTCCCTGAAAAGAATCAAATGATTTCCAAAGTTGCAGTACGATTTCCTGAAACAAATCCTCATGCGCCTCGGGACTGTCGGTATAAATCCGGCAAATCTTATGCACAATTCCCTGATTGTCCTCAATCAGTTTTGTAAATTTTGTTTCTCTCGTTTCCACAGTTTTCCAATCCAATAGGTAGTAAAAAATAATTATCTGTTACAAAAATCACCAAAAAAAGAATCCCTCACTCAATAAAGAGTGAGGGAATTCCCCTAACCAACTTAAACCTAATGGAAATAGCATTCCTATTTTCCAGTGTAAAGATATTAAATAATATTTGAAACAATCATAGAAAATTTGAAATATTTTTATTAAATTAATGATTTTTAGAACGTTTTGCAAATCAATCATTTAATCACTTGAACAAGAATCAATTTCAATTTGAAGCCCACACAGGGATTAACGGTATTGAATTACCTTTTTAGACTGTTCATTTTGTTGAAAATTAAAATAACTTTGTAAAAACAAAATCAATCAAAAATGAAATATTCGCTGTTATTTTTTCTGCTGTTGAGCTTTGGTCTGAATGCACAGATATTAAATTCTAAATCTGAGTTTTCACGTCAGGATTCGTTGAGAGGGAGCAACACCGAATACAGAGACTGGTGGGATGTGCTCAGATACGACATCACTGTGGAGCCTGATTTTGACAGCAAATCAATCAAAGGATCGACCCGGATTGCATTTAAAGTTATCAAAGAAAGTGAGAATCAGATTCTCCAGATTGATTTGCAGCAGCCGATGGAGATTGTAAAAACTTCATTTACAGACGGCAAAGTCAAATCGATTGAGAGAGAAGGGAATGTTTATTTTCTGACATTTGACAAAAAATTAAAACCCGGGAGCAGATATATACTTGAACTTGCATTTGCAGGCAAGCCCAAAATTGCGGTCAGAGCACCCTGGGACGGCGGATGGATTTTCACAAAAGATCAGGAAGACAGACAGTGGATGACGGTTGCCTGTCAGGGATTGGGCGCCAGTGTGTGGTTTCCGAACAAAGATTATCAGGGTGACGAACCCGATATGGGCGCGAGTGTGACCATGATCGTTGACAAAGATCAGGTTGGCGTTTCGAACGGAAGACTGGTTGAAAAGAAGGAAACCGGAAATAAAGTTTCCTACAAATGGGAAGTTAAAAATCCGATCAACAATTACAATATCACACCCTACATTGGTCATTATATCGAAATCAATGATATATATAAAGGTGAAAAAGGAAATCTGGATGTTGATTACTGGGTTTTGGATTACAACAAAGAAAAGGCTGAAAAACAGTTTGTTCAGGCAAAAGATATGCTGAAAGCACTCGAATACTGGTTCGGGCCATATCCTTTTTATGAAGACAGTTACAAACTGGTCGAAGCGCCTCATCTCGGCATGGAACACCAGTCGGGTGTGGCTTACGGCAACAATTTTGAAAACGGTTATCTCGGCACTGATCTGTCAGAATCGGGCTGGGGTCTGAAATGGGATTTTATCATTGTTCACGAATCGGGTCATGAATGGTTTGGGAACAACATCACTTCCAATGATGTGGCGGATATGTGGGTACACGAAGGTTTTACCGCTTATTCCGAAACTCTGTTTACAGAACAGATGTTTGGCAAAGAAGCGGCGGACGATTATGTGATTGGTACGCGAAAAAGAATTGTTAACGACCGTCCGATCATCGGTGTTTACGGTGTTCAAAAGGAAGGGAGCAGCGATATGTATTACAAAGGCGCAAATATGATTCACACACTGAGACAATGGATCAATGATGATCAGAAATTCAGAGAGATTCTGAGAGGATTAAATTTTGAATTTTATCACCAGACGGTTACCACACAGCAGATTGAAGATTATATTGCAAAGAAAAGCGGTTTGGATCTGACTGCATTTTTCGATCAGTACCTCAGAACTACGCAGATTCCGATTTTTGAATACACCATTGACGGAAATAAAATCAGCTATCAGTGGTCAAATACCGTGGAAGGCTTCAATATGCCGGTCAGGATTTCGGACAGCGATGTCTGGCTTCAGCCGACTTCCGAGCTCAAAACCGAAACTTTGAAGAAGGGTTTGGAGAAAAATTTCAAAATCGACCGGAATTTTTATGTGAAAACTTTGAAATTGAAATAATTTAAATTCATTTCTGTTCTTTTTCAAATCGTTTCAATGCTGTTTGAGTAAGCGACAACAGAGTGATTACGGTCAATAACAGCAGTATCATTCCGATGATCACATCATATTCGGAACCGGGATTGTAAAACCATCCCGAAAATGAAAACAGCAGGAGAATCAGTCCGGCGATCATCATCAGTTTTGCCGAATATTTCTGCGCAAAATCCCAGTTTCTTTGTGATTTCATCGACAGATTGGTTCGATAACCGTAAATGGAATTGATCTTTCCGGGCGGAAATTTAAACTGTATAAATCCGGCCGTCATAAAAACAATGCCGCACAGAAACGGCAACAGTAAAATATCTGTAATACTCATCTGAAACTGTATGAATGTCAATTGGTCAAAAGTATCTATTTTTGTGTAATGGAAACATCCAAAATCATTCTTTTTGACGGCGTCTGCAATTTGTGCAATTCTTTTGTGCAGCGTGTCATCAGAAATGATTCAAAAAACATATTCAAATTCGCATCGCTTCAGTCTGATTTTGGTCAAAATTTTCTGAAAACCAATCAATTGGATCATCGTGAACTGAAAACCATCATCCTGATTGACGGTGAGAAATTTTATACCAAATCAACGGCAGCATTAAAAATCGGAAAAGAACTGAAAGGAATTTATCAAATTTCCTCAATTTTGATTTGGGTTCCAAGACCGATTCGTGATTTTGTTTATGACATCGTTTCAAGAAACAGATACAGCTGGTTTGGCAGACAGGACAGCTGTTGGATGCCCACACCCGAATTAAAAAATAAATTTATCAATTGAAAAAATTAACAAATGAAAAAACTTTTTATACTGTCTTTCCTTCTGATTTTTCAGTTTGGAATTTCTCAAAACATCAGTGAAAAATCGCTGCTATGGGAAATCAGCGGAAAAAACCTTGAGAAGCCTTCCTATCTGTACGGCACCATCCATATTGCCTGTCAGGGTGATGTTCTGATGACCGACGAACTTCAAAGTGCATTTGACAAAACCGAAATCCTTGCATTGGAGGCTGATATGAGCGATCCGGGTCTTCAATCCAAAATGTTTCAGATTTCATTTGCAAATGACGGAAAAAAAATGAGTGATCGGCTGTCGCCTGAAGTAGTAACAAAACTCGATTCGCTTTTTAAACCAAAACTCGGCGCCGGATTTGCAGCTTTTGAAATGTTGAGTCCTCAGGTCTTTTTGGCTCAAATCAGTCTGCTCGGTCTTGACTGTCCGATGGATTTGGGTTATGATATGATCTTTATGAATCTGGCAAAAGACGAAGGAAAAGAGATCGTCGGGCTTGAGTCGATTGATACACAGATTGATGCATTATTTTCTCAATCAAATGAAGATGCAGCAACAGCAATTGCTTATCTGGCGGAAAACCTGGATGAACTCAAAAGCGAGACTTCAAAAATGCTGAAATTATACAAGGAAAAAGATGTTCAGGGTTTGTACGAAATGACCAAAGAAAGTTTTGAAGATCCAAAATATCCGCAGTCAGACATCAAAGTGTTTTTGGATGACAGAAACATCAGCTGGATTCCTGTAATCGAAAAACTGATTGCAGAAAAACCGACATTTATTGCAGTCGGAGCTGCGCATCTGGCAGGTGAAAACGGAGTGATCAATTTATTGAAAAATCGGGGATATACCTTAAAACCGCTTCAATGAGAAAAATAATTACAGGACTTTTAGTCATTTGTTTCCAATTCAATTTTGCACAGGAAATGAAAATCAGATACGAACTTACCAACGGAAAAGAAACTTCAACTTATGATGAAGTGATTGATTTTTGGAAAAAACTGGATCAGAAATCGGACAAAATCAAATTGTTTGAAAAAGGACCGACCGATTCGGGTTATCCGCTGCATCTTGCAATCATCAGTAATTCGGGTGAATCGGATATTTCAAAAATCAAACAGCAAAACAGGCTGGTAATCCTGATTCAAAACGGAATCCATCCGGGCGAACCCGACGGTATCGACGCAAGCATGCTGCTGGCAAGAGGGATAGCTGAAGGAAAAGTAAAACTTCCGGACAATGTGGTGCTGGCTGTCATTCCGGTATACAACATCGGCGGTTTTCTGAAAAAAAGTCCGAATTACAGAGTCGATCAGAACGGCCCCTACAACAAAAGCCCGAGAGGAAATGCTGAAAATCTGGATTTGAACCGGGATTATATCAAAGCAGATTCAAAAAATGCAAGATCGTTTACTCAGATTTTTCATGAATTGGATCCAGATATTTTCATTGACAATCACGTAAGTAATGGAGCAGATTATCAGCATGTTATGACATTCATTTCGTCTCAGCATTCAAAAGTAGGAGGTGAGTTGGGGGAGTATATGAACAAAGTTTTTGAACCCGGAATGTATCGGCTGATGAGAGAAAAAAATTATGATATGATTCCTTATGTCAGCGTTTGGGGAACTTCACCCGACAACGGCTGGAAAGAGTTTTTTGATTCGCCGAGGTATTCAAGCGGATACGGTACGCTGTGGAGCACATTTTGTTTTGTGCCCGAAACCCACATGCTGAAACCATACAATCAGCGGGTGGAAGCGACCTATCAGCTGATGCTTTCTTTTATTGATTTCGGAAAAGCAAATTCAAAAGACATCATTTCGATCCGAAAAAAAACAAGGGAAAAAGAAATAACTGCAAAGACTTTTCCGGTCAGATGGAAACACAATCCGGATAAATTTCAGGAATTTCTGTACAAAGGTTATCAGGCAGGAACCAAAAAGAGCGAAGTTTCAGGTTTGGACAGATTGTTTTATGACAGAAGCAAACCTTTTGAAAAAATGGTTCCGATTTACAATACTTACGATGTCGAAACCAGTGTTGAGAAACCGATTGCCTACATCATTCCGCAGGGCTGGTGGAAGGTGATCGAACGGCTGCAGCTCAACGGTGTACAGATGAATCGTCTGGAAAAAGACACCGAACTCGAAGTTGAAACATACAGGATAACTGATTATAAATCAATGTCGACTGCTTTTGAATCTCATCATGTGAATTCAGATGCGGTGCTTGAAAAAAGTGTAGAAAAAGTTTCTTTCAGAAAAGGTGACTGGTATATTCCGATGGACCAGAAAGCAAACCGATTTTTGATTGAAACACTTGAGCCGCAATCGGTTGATTCTTATTTTGCATGGAATTTCTTTGACGGAATCTTTCAGCAGAAGGAAGGTTTTTCGCCTTATGCATTTGAAGACATTGCTGCTGAATACTTAAAAGATCATCCGGAAATCAGACAGAAACTGGAAGATAAAAAGAAATCGGATCCCGAATTTGCAAAGAATGCTTATGCACAATTGAATTTTGTTTATGAGAATTCACCCTGGATCGAGCCCGAATTCAAAAGATATCCGGTGTACAGACTGATGCAATAATATCGGATAGATTTAAATTCATGTTATCCGATATTAAGAATTAATCAAAAAGAACAGGAGATTTAATTCTCATCGTTTGATTTTGAAGACTTTTTGCTGCCTTCATAAATATCATATCTCAGAAAATCGCATTCCAGTTTGCCGTTAAATACTTTGACTTTTTTTGAAGGTTTCAGACCGACATATTTTTTGGCAGACAAATCAGAAGTGATAAACCATGCAAAAGTATTCGGATAATAATTTTTCAGCGTGTCGCCAATCGATCTGTAAAGTGTCTGATTGTCGCTTTCAATCCTTTCGTTGTAGGGCGGATTGAACACAATCAGAACCGGAAACAGATCCTTTTCGGATTTGAAGAAATCTTTTCTGTAAACTTCTGTAAAATCTTCAAGATCGGCATTGGCTATATTTTTTTCGGCAGTTGCCAGAATCGAAGGATCAAGATCGTAACCGACGATTTTTCCTGAAAATTCTGTAATTCTGTTCAGTCTGGTTTCTTTGATCTTTTCAAACAAATCTTCATCATAATCCTTCCAGTTTTGAAAACCGAAGTGCTTTCTGTGCAGCTGCGGCGGAATGTTCGCAGCCATCATTGCGGCTTCTGTCAGTATGGTTCCCGAACCGCACATTGGGTCGAGCAGATTTCCTTTTCCGTTCCAGCCTGCAATTTTTAATAAACCTGCAGCCAAAACTTCATTGATCGGCGCGATTCCGTGTCCGATCTTGTAATTTCGTCTGTGCAAAGATTCACCGCTGCTGTCCAGTGAAAGCGTAACCTTGTCATGACTGATGTGAAGATTGAATCTGACATCCGGACTGAATTTGTCAACATCGGGTCTTTTCCCGTATTTCTGATGAAAATGATCTGCCAGTGCATCTTTGACTTTGAGCGCTGCATAATGAGAATGAGTGAAATAATCGGAATGAACGGTAGCATCAATCAGAAAAGTCTGATCGAGATCGAGATAATCTTCCCAGTCAAAACATTTGAAACGTTCATAGAGCTGATTTTCATTTTTCACCGAAAAAGAAACAACCGGCTTGATGATCCTCAGTGCGGTTGACAGACTGTAATTGACTTTGTACATAAAACCTTTGTCGCCGTAAAATTCAACCAATCGGTTTTTGATGCTGACATCTGCCGCACCCAGCGATTTGAGTTCCTCTGCCAGTATGGGTTCAAAGCCAAAAAAGGTTTTGGCCTGCATTTTAAAATTATCCAAATTCAGATTTTTGACAAAATTAGGATTTAAAAACCATTGAATTCATATAAACTGAAATTGAATCAAAATAAAACGTCCTGCAATTCATGAAAACCGCAGGACGATTTGATATTTTTTAACCGATTAATAATTCCTCACTGAAATATGACCGGACAACTGATTGCCGTCTTCAAAACTGATGGTATACCAGTAATCGCCGGAAGCAACCGGTTCGCCTTTGTATCGGCCATCCCATCTGAAATCTGTACCCAATTCACGATCGACAAACATTTTGCCGTATCGGTCAAAAATCCTGATTCTTGCTTTTGGATAAGCTTCCAGACCGCGAACATACCATTCGTCGTTTTTGCCGTCGCCGTTTGGCGATATAAAGTTTGGAATTCCGAGTACGCCAAAGAATTTTGAATCAGAAATACAGCCGTATTTACTTTTGACCAGCATATCGTACAGACCGCCCGGCACATTGTACATGATGTATCCGGGACTCCAGGTCAGACCGTTGGTGATGCTGTACTGATAAGGAACTTCTCCGCCCGATGCATAGACCGTAACCGTGTGACCGTCCACTTTGATATCGTGAATCACAGGCGGCTGATCGATGATTACCTCAACCGATCTGATCGCCGGACAACCGTCAGCGGTTTCTCTGACTTCAAGTGTATATTCGCCTGCTATCATAAAAATAACATTTGCTGATGTACTGATGACTTCGCCGGTCGGAGATCTCCAAATATATGACTGATACGATCCGCTGTAAGTCCAGGATTTCACCGCATCATAAGTACAGTATGCCAGATAATCGGGCAGATCAAACTCGGGCACAGGCTGCACACCTATATTGAAAGTGACTACACCGCCGCAATTTCCGTCGGTGCCGACAGCTCTTGCATAAATCACCTGTGGATTTGAAGTATTCTGATAAGCTTCGGGATTTGGAATCGGATTGTCTCCGCTTATTGCGCCTTCAACGCCGGTGTGAAAAGTAATATCTGCACTTGCAATTCCGAGTGCATTGATGATGTCGCCGTACAATTGGGTCAGATTGAATTCGGTAATTCCGTCATTCGGTTCCCATGGAGAATCACATTCAAAATAGGTATTTGAAAGCTCGCTCGTATTGACAATCGATTCCAATTCTCCTTCAACAATTGTAAAACAGCCGTTTCCGTCTTC
>JACFND010000084.1 GCA_019455045.1 Flavobacteriia bacterium | reverse complement strand
AATAGGCTAAATATACGGATTAGCGCGGAAGGCTACCGTAGGTTTAGTCCAACAAAGAGTCCTTAAAATTAGGTGTTTTCTGGTCCAAAAAATTAAACCTGATTAATTGCTGCCAACTGATTCTCTTTGACCAACGGTTTTTTACAAAAACTTCTTTTTGTAATCATTTCGTTATTAAACATCAGTTCAAATGACAATTGATTAATTTTTGTGAATAAACCAGTTTTGTCCCAATGACCGATTCATGTCAATTCGGGAAATCAAAAAAAACTATATTGTGAAAAGAATTGTTGAAAATTTGAATCAAAGCAGGATTGACAAACAGCAGATCATTCACAGACCGGTCTTTACCTATGGTCATAAGCTGTCTGTCAAAATGACCGGTACATTGAGAAATCAATGATTTCACTTTTCTCAAACCGAAATTTGAAAATAAAGTGACTGTTTAAATTTTACCGAAAAAAAAGAATGTGAAAGGGAATTCTTCTAAATCAGCATGGTAACCGGATTTTCCAGATAAGTCCTCAAAGTCTGAAGGAATTTGGCACCGGTAGCTCCGTCCACCGTTCTGTGATCGCAGGCAAGACTGAGTTTCATGGTATGTCCGACTGCGATTTCACCGTTTTTCACAACCGGTTTTTCGATGATTGCACCCACTGACAATATACATGAATTCGGCTGGTTGATGATTGATGTGAATGATTCGATGCCAAACATTCCAAGATTCGAAACCGTAAAGGTGCTTCCTTCCATTTCGTTTGCATTGATCTTTCTTTCTCTCGCTCTGCCCGCCAGATCTCTCACTTCAGCCGAAATTTCGGACAGGGTTTTGAAATCTGAATTGTTGATGACCGGAACAAGCAGTCCGTCATCGACAGCAACCGCAACGCCGATATTGATATTTCCGTGGATGATGATCTGCTGATCGGTCCAGCTTGAATTTACCTGCGGATGTTTTCTCAAAGCCATCGCACAGGCTTTGACCACGATGTCGTTGTATGAAATTTTGCTTTCCGGATCTGCTGCCTTGATTTTATTTCTTGAATCAATACAGTTCTCCATATCGATTTCAACATTCAGATAATAATGAGGCGCAGTGAATTTTGACTCGCCAAGACGTTTCGCAATCACCTTTCTCATCTGAGAATTCGGAATGGTTCTGTCTTCACCGGCTTTGAAATTAAACACGGCCGACGGAGCAGCTGATGCTGCAGCCGATTTTTCAGAAGGTGTGTAATTTTCAATGTCTTTTTTCACGATTCTTCCGCCGTCACCGCTTCCTTTGACCTGGCTCAGATCAATTCCTTTTTCCTCAGCCAGTTTTTTTGCAAGTGGTGATGCGAAAATCCTACCGCCTGCAGTTGCTGTTTCCGCTTTTGTTTCCTGATTATTTGCAGGTTCAGCTTTCTTTTCTTCAGTCGGTTTGGCAGCTTCCTCTTTTGGTTTTTCAGTTTTTCCAAATCCGGCAACGATGCCCGACACATCGGTTCCCTTTGGCCCGATGATCGCAAGAATCGCTTCGACCGGCATAGAACTTCCTTCTTCTGCACCTATATATAATAGCGTGCCCTCGTCTTCGCTTTCAAATTCCTGTACAGCTTTGTCGGTTTCGATGTCTGCAAGTATGTCGCCTTCAGCAATCTGATCACCGATTTTCTTGTGCCATTTTGCAACTGTGCCTTCTTCCATGGTATCGCTCAGTCTCGGCATGGTCACCACCGAAACGCCTGCCGGAATTTCAGAAGTCGGTTGAGCTTTGGCTGCTGCCGGAGCTTCAGCCGGTTTCTCTTCCGGTTTTTGTTCGGTTTTATTTTCTGCTGGTTCTCCAACCGAAAACTTTTCACCTTTTTCGCCAATCACCGCCAATACTGCGTCGACCGGTGCAGATTGACCTTCTTTAACACCCTGATAAAGCAGTACGCCGTCAAATTCGCTTTCGAATTCCTGGATGGCTTTGTCGGTTTCAATATCGGCCAGCACATCTCCTTCAGATACCTTGTCGCCCACATTTTTGTGCCATTTGACTACAGTTCCTTCTTCCATGGTGTCGCTCAGACGCGGCATAGTGATTTGTTCAGCCATAATATTTTAATTGTTTTCGATTTGATCCAAAAACGGATAATCCTGTTGTGCATATGTGTATTTGTACACGATGTCGCTCGAAGGTACAGCAGATTCTTCTGCAAATTTTTCGCATTCCTCAATTTCTGCTTTAATCTCTTCAACGATTTTGTCCAACTCTTTTTGGGTTGCATAATTATTTTTCAAAATGGTGTGCTGCACCAGAAGAATCGGATCTTCGTGTTTGTGTGCTTCCACCTCTTCTTTGGTTCTGTACGGCTCTGCATCAGACATTGAATGTCCTCTGTAACGATAGGTTCTGATATCCAGGAAAGTAGGTCCGTCGCCTTTTCTTGCTCTTTCGATGGCTTCATAAGCTGCCTCCGCAACTTTGACCGGATCCATTCCGTCAACAGGGAATGAAGGCATGTCGTAACCCAATCCCAGTTTGTAAATATCATGCTGATTGGATGTTCTTTCAACCGAAGTTCCCATTGCATAACCGTTGTTTTCACAAACAAAAACCACCGGAAGTTTCCAGTTCATCGCCATATTGAAGGTTTCGTGCAGTACGCCCTGTCTTGCGGCGCCGTCACCAAACAGACAGATTACAACTCCTTTTCCGCCATTGTATTTTTCGCCAAATGCAATTCCGGCTCCCAGCGGAATCTGCCCGCCGACGATGCCGTGACCGCCATAGAAATTATGTTCCTTGTCAAATATGTGCATCGATCCGCCCAAACCAAAAGAGGTTCCGGTTTCTTTTCCGCAGAGTTCAGCCAGTATTCTTTTCGGATCTGTACCCATAGCCATCGGCCATACGTGACAGCGGTATGCAGTGATCACCTTGTCGGTTTCAAGATTCATTGCATGAACAAAACCTGCTGGCAATGCTTCCTGGCCGTTGTACAAATGAAGAAAACCTCTGATCTTTTGTTTCAGATAAAGCGAACGGCATTTATCTTCGAACCTTCTCCAGAAGACCATATCGCGGTACCATTGGAGGTATGTTTTTTTTGTGACCTTTTTCATAATTGTAAGCGCAAATTTACTCGTTAATATTTATTTGTGCAAACCGGTTTTGACCGATTCCGGTTGTATTCAAAACAGTTTTTGGTCAAATTCAGATCAGTGATCGTTCAAACTCTCACTGTTAAAATGCAATGGGAGCAGAGCAGCACCCGAAGGAATGATCAAAACCGTACCCGAACGGTTGTGAAGAATAATTTCGATCGGTTCGTTTTGTATTGTTTCATATTCAATAATTGTCTGACGGCACAATCCGCAGGGCGAAGCTTCCAAATCGGTATCCAAAACCGTAATTGCAAGGATTTTTTTCTTCTGATCCGGAAAGTTTGCATGAACATAAGAAAGCAAAGTGCGTTCTGCACAGATTCCGACCGGATAGGATGCGTTTTCCTGATTGTTTCCGCTGATGATTTCACCGTTTCCGAGCAAAACTGCTGCGCCCACATGGAAATTTGAGTAAGGTGCATAAGCTTTTCCGGCAGCTTCAACCGCTTTTTGAATCAGTTCTTGTCTGACCGTATCCAATTCAGTTACAGAATCGTAACTTTCATATTCAAAATTGAAATTCAATTTTTTCATCATTAAATTTAAAAAGGATATGCAAGTTAGAAATAATTCTTAACTTTTAACTCTCAAAACTGACTCAACTATGCTGTCCAAAGTTTACGGAAGTGCAATTTATGGAGTTTCTGCAAAGACGATTACCATCGAAGTCAATGTGGAAAGAGGTGTCGGCTACAATCTGGTCGGACTGCCCGACAATGCAATCAAAGAAAGTAATTTCAGAATTCGTACC
The DNA here is from genome assembly GCA_019455045.1 of Flavobacteriia bacterium. GTDB lineage: Bacteria > Bacteroidota > Bacteroidia > Flavobacteriales > Weeksellaceae > Moheibacter. The sequence goes on along the minus strand of JACFND010000084.1, from coordinate 1,172 downwards.
GCATTGGCCAATTGCGGTTATCATTTTCCGGGCAAGAAAATCACAATCAATATGGCACCCGCGGATCTTCACAAAGAAGGTTCTGCCTATGATTTGACGATTGCGATGGGCATCATGGCATCTTCGGGTCAGATGAATTCGGTCGGAATTGAAGATTATCTGATCATGGGCGAACTGTCGCTCGACGGCGAAATCAGACCGATTAAAGGTGTGCTGCCGATTGCGGTTCAGGCAAGAGACGGTGGATTCAAAGGAATCATACTTCCGGAACAAAATGCAAAAGAAGCGGCGGTCGTAACCGGAATTGAAGTTTTTGGCGTTCACAACATCAGAGAAGTGATCGATTTTTTTCACAGAGGAAACGAACTGACTGCAACAAAAGTTGATATCCAAAAAGAATTTTATGAACATCTGAATTTATTTCCTTTTGATTTTGCTGATGTCAAAGGTCAGGAAAATGTAAAAAGAGCTTTGGAAATCGCAGCTGCAGGCGGTCACAACATCATACTGATCGGTCCGCCCGGAAGCGGAAAAACAATGCTTGCCAAACGGATTCCTTCCATACTGCCTCCGCTTACGCTTGATGAAGCGGTTGAAACCACCAAGATTCATTCGGTGGCAGGAAAACTGGGTGAACATTCTTCGCTGATGACCGTTCGGCCTTACTGTTCGCCTCATCATACCGTTTCTGATGTCGGTCTGGTCGGCGGAGGTTCATATCCGCAGCCGGGTGAGATTTCGCTCGCACACAACGGAGTTTTGTTTTTGGACGAACTGCCCGAATTCAAAAGAACGGTGCTCGAAGTTTTGAGACAACCGCTTGAAGACCGTGAAATTACAATTTCAAGAGCGAAATTCACGGTTACCTATCCGTCGAGTTTTATGCTGGTTGCTTCGATGAACCCAAGCCCGAGCGGATATTTTCCGGATGATCCGAACAATACTTCAACCCTGCTGGAAATGCAGCGTTATATGAATAAAATTTCAGGTCCGCTGATGGACAGGATCGATCTGCACATCGAAGTCAGCCCGGTTCCGTTTGAAAATCTTTCGGCCGAAAGAGACGGAGAAAAAAGCATTGAAATCAGAAAAAGAGTTGAAAAAGCAAGAGAAATTCAAACCAAAAGATATCACGGTCTGCCCAATATCCATTACAATGCACAGATGGGGCC
>JACFND010000083.1 GCA_019455045.1 Flavobacteriia bacterium | reverse complement strand
TTCTGAAAAATTAGCCGCATAAAAAAGAAGCCACCCTTTTTGGACAGCTTCTTTGGAGGGCGTATTATAACCCCGATTTCATCCGGGGGCTACTGAGAGTTGAACCGCTTCGCGGTTCTTGTTTAAAAAAATATTCTATACAACTCAGTTTTTATGCTAAGACTTTTGCGAGGTTGAAAAAATCCCGAAGGGATTTAACCATCAGTAACCACGGGTGAAACCCGTGGAAAAAGTGTACCCCAAGAATAGAACTCCGAAGGAGTTCAACCATTATTTATTTCTAAGTTTGATCATATAATATTAAAGAATCACCTTATTCCAGAACCCTAAACTAAAAATTACACTTTTGTTTCACAGCAAAAAGCCCATCACAAAATCTCATTTGACCTCCGATAACAAAAAACCGATTATTTTTGCAGCATGTTAACTGTTCAGAATTTAGCCGTCCATTTTGGCGGAACCTATCTTTTTCAAAATGTTTCTTTCAGAGTCAACAAAGGAAACCGTATCGGTCTGGCCGGAAAAAACGGTGCCGGAAAGTCAACCCTGCTCAGGATTCTTGCCAAAAGACAGGAACCGAGCGAGGGCGAAGTGGTGTATGAAGGTGAAGTCAAAGTCGGATTTCTGACCCAGGACATCGATTTTGAAAAAGGAAGAACCGTTTGGCAGGAAGCTGCAAGAGCTTTTGAAAAACTGAACCGGATTCAGACCAAAATTGATTTTACAAACCGTCAGCTTGCCGAAAGAACAGATTATGAAAGCGACGAATATGCACAACTGGTCGAAGATATCGCGCATCTGACTGAAAGATACAGTCTGCTCGGCGGTTACAACATCGATGCGGAAATGGAAAAAATCCTGATGGGACTTGGGTTCAAATCTTCTGATTTTCATCGGCAGACCACCGAATTTTCAGGCGGTTGGCGAATGCGGATCGAGCTGGCAAAACTATTGCTTCAGCAAAACGATATACTGCTGCTCGACGAGCCGACCAACCACCTGGACATCGATTCGATCATCTGGCTTGAGGATTTTCTGAAAGATTATCCGGGTGCAGTCATATTGGTTTCGCACGACGTTCAGTTTTTGGACAATGTGACCAACCGTACCCTTGAAATTGCAAACCGGATGGTGCACGATTACAAAGCAAATTATTCAAAATACATCGAACTCAGACAGGAAAGACGCGAAAAACTGGAACAGGCGCAGAAAAATCAGGAACAGTTTATCAAACATACAGAACAGCTGATCGATAAATTCAGGGCAAAAGCAAACAAAGCTTCGATGGCTCAATCGCTGATTAAAAAACTTGACAAAATCGAAAGAATCGAGGTTGAAAACGAAGATGTGAACAAAATGAACATCCGTTTTGAATCCGGAATTACACCCGGAAAGATCATTTTTGAGCTCGAAGATGTGGGCAAGGCTTATGGTGATCATCAGGTTTTTGATCATGTCTCATTTTATGTAAATCGTGGTGAAAAAATCGCATTTGTCGGTCAGAACGGACAGGGAAAAACCACATTGGCAAGGGTGATGGTGGACGGACTCGGTCATACCGGAAGACTAAAAATCGGTCACAATGTTGAAGTCGGTTATTTTGCGCAAAATCAGGCGGATGTACTGAACGAAAAATGGACAGTGCTCGAAGAAGCCGAATATGCTTCAACCGAAGAAACCCGAAAAAGAGTGAGAGATGTACTCGGTGCATTTCTTTTTGGCGGCGAAACGGTCGAAAAAAAGGTGTCTGTACTTTCGGGTGGCGAGAGAAACCGGCTGGCGCTTGCCAAACTGCTGCTCAAACCCTTCAATGTGCTGGTGATGGACGAGCCGACCAACCATTTGGATATACAATCAAAGGAAATTTTGAAACAGGCATTGCTGAATTTTGGCGGAACACTGATTTTGGTTTCGCACGACAGAGAATTTCTGGACGGATTGGCGAACAAGGTTTTTGAATTCAAAGACGGAAAGGTCAATGAATTTTTGGGCGGTATCAAGGATTATCTCGAGGACAGAAAAGCAAGAGGATTCAGAGAGATTGAAGCTTCATCAAAACCGGCTGAAGTTCAGAAACCAAAGACTGAAAACAAAGTTCAGCTGTCGAGAGAAGAACAGAAGGAACAAAACCGAATCAAAAACCGTATCGGAAAACTGGAAGAAGAAATTTCAGATCTGGAAGAAAAACTGGCTGATTTGGAAAAGAAATTTGAAACCGAGCATACCGATGAAGATTCAGCCCAGTATGCCAAAACCCAAAAGGAGCTCGAATTGAGAATGTCAGAATGGGAGGAACTGATGATGAAGGTGGGGTGATTGTGATGGGTGTTGGATGCGGGGTGTCCGGTGGCGGATGCAGTAAAAAATTTGGAACATGCCATTCGATAAACTCAGGATAACGACCTGAAACCTGACCCGAGCGAGGCGAACTGTATGAAGTTAAACCCGGAACAACTACTTCTGTTCCAAACGGTTCTTTACAAACTCAATCTCGGTTTTTCCGTGTGCTTTTGGTTTTCCGTCCTCGCCCAGATTGACCATTACGATTCGGTCAACCGTCAGTATGGTATCTCTTGTCATTTTGTTTCTTGCTTCGGCCTTGAGTACCAGCGACGAACGGCCGAACTCGACCACGTCCATCCCGATCTCAACAATGTCACCTTCTCTTGCCGAACTTGTAAAATTGATTTCGGATATAAATTTTGTGACCACATTTTTGTTCTCGAGCTGAATGATGGTGTAGAGCGCCGCTTCCTCATCGATCCAGGCGAGCAGTGCGCCGCCAAACAGAGTTTTGTTTGCATTCAGATCCTGCGGTTTGACCCATTTTCTGGTATGAAATCTCATGATTTGTAATTTTGATTGTGCAATTCAGCAAAAAGACGCCCAAACTGTATTGAGCGTCTTAAATTTTTTTTAAAAAAATAATCTTCGGATCAGTCAACTTCAAAGCTTACCTTCAGGGTAACCCGATAATCTGTGATTTTTCCATCTTTGACCTTTACGCTCTGGTCTTTTACCCAGGCGGATTTGATTCCTTTGACTGTTTTTGATGTTTTTTCAATTCCTTTTTTTGCTGCATCCTCCCAACTTTTGTCGGAGCTGCACATGATTTCCAATACTTTTAATACTGACATTTTGATTTGTTTTTTGGTTGTTAATATTCAGTTATGACTGCACAATTTACGAAAAATCTGAACGGGAAGGAAGGAATGGGGTGGGAAATTAGACGTGAGATATGAGACTTTGAGACGTGGGACTTCTTTTGTTGTATAATGTATATTGTAGGATTGTATTTTGTAATTTGTTTCAGGTTGTCATCCTGAGTTTATCGAAGGGCAGGTTTTTTTGAAACATTAAGGTGTTAAGGATTATTAAGTTACATTAAGAAAAGGCTTCCAATCACTAATCACTAATTACTAATCACTTTTTTAAAGTGGACAAGTGGTTGAGTGGTAAAGTGATTGAGATTTCCGACGAATTGTATAATCAGACAGTTGCCAACCACCATTTTTCAATCCTTTTTGAAACATGAAGGTATTAAGAATTATTAAGATTCATTAAGTCAGAGCTTTAATTATATCGATTTCTCTTCGCGAACTTTGCGAAATCTCTTTGCGACTTTGCGAGAAAAAGACCGTCAGGCTGACCCTTCAGCAGGCTCAGGATGTCGAAGCCCCGACACCCGTCAGAAAAGCATCTTCACCAGATCATTAACCTTTGCCACCGTCTGTATCCTGATGCTGTAATCCGCTGTTTTTACCTTATTGTATTTTGAAACAAAAATCACATCAAAACCGAGTTTTTCGGCTTCCGATATTCGCTGTTCCACCCGATTGACCGCCCGGATCTCACCGCTCAGACCAACCTCGCCCGCAAAACAGCAGTTGTCGGGCAACGGGACATCCATATTGGATGAAAGGATGGCAGTAATCACCGCCAGATCAATCGCCGGATCGTCCACACGGATACCGCCGGTGATGTTCAGAAATACGTCTTTTGCGCCCAATTGAAAACCTGCTCTTTTTTCGAGTACCGCCAGCAGCATATTCAGCCTTTTGAGATCAAAACCGGTTGCAGAACGCTGTGGTGTGCCGTAAACCGCAGAACTCACCAGCGACTGTATCTCGATCAGCATCGGCCTGATACCTTCGAGGGTGGCTGCAATTGCATTTCCGCTCAGCGGTTCATCCCTTTTTGAAATCAGCACTTCGGACGGATTGGTCACTTCTCTCAGACCGCTGCCCTGCATTTCATATATGCCGAGTTCGGATGTGGAACCAAATCTGTTTTTGATTGCCCTGAGCAGCCGGTAGATATGGTTTCGGTCGCCTTCGAACTGAAGGACCACATCGACCATGTGTTCAAGGATTTTAGGTCCGGCGATGACACCTTCCTTGGTGATATGACCGATCAGTATGACCGGCACATTGGTTTCTTTTGAATATCTGATCAGTTCGGATGCGCATTCTCTGATTTGGGAAATGCTGCCCGGCGAGGATTCAACATAATTGGTATTCAGTGTCTGTATCGAATCGATGACCACCAGCTGGGGTTCGATTTTTTTGAGTTGTTTGAATATCTTTTGGGTATTGGTTTCTGTCAGCACAAAACAGCTGTCAGATTCAATCCCGATCCGTTCTGCTCTGAGTCTGATTTGTGAACCGCTCTCTTCACCTGATACATACAGCGTTTTGATGTTTTTCAGGTGAAGTGCCACCTGCAGCATCAGCGTTGATTTTCCGATTCCGGGTTCGCCGCCCATCAGAACCACAGAGCCGTTGACAATACCGCCGCCGAGCACCCGGTTGAGTTCACCGTTTCCGGTATCGATTCTTGATTCAGAATTTTCCGGAATTTCTTTTATATTTCTTATGCCGGCTTCGGCCTGACTCCGATTTTCGTCGGACTGCCAGGGTTTTTCTTTTTCATCTTTATCGATCACCTCCTCGACGATGGTGTTCCATTCACCGCAGGTTTTGCATTGTCCCATCCATTGCGAATACTGGGTTCCGCAGTTCTGACAGAAAAATGTGGTTTTGGTTTTGGCCATTTCAGTTTGAATTCTATTCAAAAATAGTATAAAATTGGGGATTTCGGAGGTTTCAAGTTTCAGGTTAAAAGTTAGAGGTTAGAATTTAGAAGTTAGAGATTGAACATTGAACATCCCTGATTAGTGTTGACCGATTTTGCTTCCATCCTCCATCTTCCATCTTCCATCCCCCATCCGACATGAACATCCCTGATTAGTGTTGACCACTTTTGGTTAAACATTCATTATCAAA
>JACFND010000019.1 GCA_019455045.1 Flavobacteriia bacterium | reverse complement strand
AAGGAAATTTATCATCCAAACTGAAGAAAATTGTAGGATCGGTCAGTTTACCCGAAGATTTTGACGAAGAAAAAGAATTGCGTTCTTATTTTGAGGAAAAACATTTATGAAAAGGATTTTTGCAGATACAAATATCATCGTCGATTTGATTGCCGACAGAAGACCTTTCAGTAAATATGCAATCGAAATTTTCAGTCGCGCAGAACAAAAAGACATTGAATTGTTCACTTCTTCTCATTCGATTGCAACCACTTATTATTTATTGAAAAAGTATCAGAATGAAGAATTACTGAAAGAAATATTATACGATTTATTTGATTTTCTGACTGTTATTGCTGTGGATTCGGATATTTTAAAAATGAGTCTTCGTTCTGATTATAAGGACTTTGAAGATGCTGTTCAAATTTATTGTGCGTCAAAAATTGAAAATCTTGATTGCATCGTAACCAGAAATATAAAAGATTTTAAAAAGTCTATTATTCCGGTTCTGTCTCCTGAAGAGTTGGTTTTTAAATCCTGAAATAAAAACCCGTTTTAATCTTTATTCACCAAGATATTTCACAAATTCTTTTGCCGAAATCTCTCTCGCACCCAGACTTTCCAGATGCGGCGTATAAACCTGACAGTCGATCAGTTCATAACGATTGCTGTATTTCTGAACAAAATTGATAAATCCTGCTTTTGAAGCATTTGAAACTTTTGCAAACATGCTTTCACCGCAAAAAATCCGTGGCTGTTCAATTCCGTAAAAACCGCCGACCAGTTCACCATTCTTCCATACTTCAAAACTTTTTGCAATTCCCAACCGGTTCAGTTCGATATATGACGATTTCATCTCCTCGGTAATCCAGGTTCCGTGCTGTCCCGGTCTGTAAATTTTCTGACAGTTGTCGATCACCTGTTCAAATGCTTTGTTTTCAGTAAATTCAAAAATCTCATCTTTCAATATCTTTTTCATTGATTTTGAAACCCTCAATTCATTTGAAAAAAGCACAAATCTCGGATCCGGAAACCACCACAATATCGGTTCATCGGGATTGTACCACGGGAAAATTCCTTTGCTGTAAGCGAGTTTCAGCCGTTCGACACTCAAATCACCGCCATAGGCGATAATCCCATCAATGCTCGTTTCCGAATAATCCGGAAAACTGATTTCGTCTGTTAGCCTTTTGATCATTCCGATATTGAATTGTCCGTACTGTCGGTTTGGATTTATTTGATTTTTGGGATTTTCCGGTATTTCCTTCTTCTGCTGAAAATGAAAATCAATCCGAGAATTACAATCAGATTCAGAGGAATCAGCAGATTCATCAGCTGCCATTCTGATTTCTCAAGTCTGACTTTGGTTTCGTTCAAAGCAGGAATTTCAAATTTTCTGTTTTTCAGATTCAGAAAATCGGTGTCGCCGACCAGATAATCGATACAATTGAGCAGAAAATTCTGATTGTCATAAGTCACCGGTTTTTGCTTCGGATTATCCGGTCGTCTCGAAAATTTATCGGCACCCAGCGGCATGGGTCTGCCGGTCATGATGTCAATATCGTTTTTGGCCACATCACCGTCAGAAATCAAAATGATTTTTCCGTTTTGGGTTTCTGGTTTGAAATTTGGAATTTCCTTTCTTTCATATCTTGCTGCAAACATCGATTTGAAATTTCCTTCAGCCAGCACAGCGATCGGGATTCTTCCCATCTGATATTCTTCGGGCGAAATATCATCCACTTCGCCAAGTTCGATAAAACTCATTGACGGCTGAAGCGAGGTAAAGGGCGAAGTCGCAAGCAAAACCGTCGGTTTAACATCCGGATTTTCGAGCAGTTCGATCGGATTTGCAAATCTGAATTCAACCGAATTGACCGTTTGGGTAATCGGGCTCTCAGCTGCTTTGAATCCTCTGACAAAATATGGCCAGGTATAGGCGTTATAGCTCACATTTCCGGCAGTCGTTTCACCGTCGGCCAGAATGATTTTTGCAGCTTCAGCATCCTTGACAATGGCCGGAATAATCCGCATTCCGTAATTGAAAAAGAAGTCGTTCAGATTCAAATCTCTTGGAAAAGCGACGATTTTTCCGCTTCTGAAAATGCTGTCCATTTCGGCATCGACCATTTCGGTCAGAAACATCATCTTTCCGCCGTTCATCACATACTGATCAAGCACCAGTTTGTCTGAATCTGTAAACGGAAGTGTCGGTTTGGCAACAATCAGCGCATCAAATTTTTTCAGCGAATCAAGATCCGATTGTTTCAAAGTGAAAGTCGAATCTTTGATCGGATTGATGTAAGCTTCTACATCATAATTTTCAGACAGTGCGCTTCCCAAGCCTTCGAGATACATTTTTGGAAGTTCGTCGTGATGAACAATCAAACCGATCGATTTCCGGTCGATCTGACTGATTTTCCGAACCTGATTCATAAACAGAAATTCAAGTTTCTCGGTGGTCGCAGTTGCCAATTCGGTAAACGGCAGGCTCGGATCATCGACCAGAGTTTCCATCCAGCCTTCGTTTTCACCGTATTTCAAAAATGCATACGGATAGACATTCAGTACGCCTTTGTCGGTTTTGACCGGCGCCGGCGTCAGTCCTTCTTCCTGCAATTGATCAGAAGTAAAATCTTTGGTCGGATCTGAAAACTGATAAGATATTTTTGGATTGATGTTTCTGAATTCATCGAGCATAAAAGAAATCTCATTCTTCAAAGTCCGATAATCACCGGGCAATTCTCCGCCAAGCAGTAATTTGAAATTCAACGGTTTGTCAACTCTTTTCAGTATTTCTTTGGTGGTTTCGGTCAGCGTATAACGCTTGTCGTAGGTCATGTCGAAACGTTTGTAAAAAGTTTCTGACAGTCCGACAATTATCGCCAGAAGCAAAATCAATCCGATCAAATATCTTTTTGTCTTTTTCATTTTTAATTGCTTACTGCTTCCACCGATTATTTTTTACTTTCCAGATTGTAATGGGTCAGCCCCAAAAACAATGCGGTGATGACCACAAAATAAACCAAATCACGGGTATCGACAATCCCTTTCAGCAGTTGCTGATAATGGACCTGCATACCCAGTTTCTGTACAAAATAATCTGAGCTTCCCAACAGATTGTAGGACGCCAGACTTTCAAACGCATAAAAAAGCACAAAACACAGAAATACCGACAATATATAGGCAGCCACCTGATTTTTCGCAAATGATGATGCAAACAGACCAATCGCCGCAAAACTGCATCCCAAAAGAAAAAGACCGAGATAACCGCTGAAAAATACACCGTAGTCGAGCTGTTGGCCTTCACTGACAAAATTTTCAAGCGTTTTGATAAAACCGAAAGTGGTCAGCAGTGCAAATAGAATCACAATCAGCACCGGAAGAAATTTTCCAAAAATAATTCCGCTGATTCTGATCGGCTGTGTAAAAAGCCACTGCAGCGTTCCCGAACTTTCTTCTTCAGCCAGCGTTCGCATGGTCAAAGCCGGAATCATAAAAAGCAAAATCCAGGGTGCAATAAAAAAGAAACTGCTCAGCGAAGCATTTCCGGAATTGAAAATATTGAAATCATTGTCAAAAAACCAGAGAAACAAAGTGCAGATCAGCGAGAAAGCAGCCGCACTCACATACGCCATATAGCTGCTGAAATAACCTGCCAGTTCTTTTTTGAAGATTTTTATCATCGCTCCTTTTCATCAAACGCACAATCGCGAAGAATCGTACTTTAACGTCTGCAAAACTAATCAAAATCCCGAATTGAAGCGATAGAATTTTGTTTGGTTTTCCTTGTTTCTCTTACATGAACATCCGGCTTCCGGCATCAGACACCCAACATCCAACACCTCAAAGTCTCACATCTCAAAGTCTCAAGTCTCATATCTCAAAGTCTCAAGTCTCATATCTACCTCAATCAATACCTCAAAATATCATCAATCGTAGATTTAATCAAATCAACTTCTTTTTTTGAAATGCTTCCCAGTTTGTTTTTCAGTCTTTCTTTTGAAACCGATCTCAGATGAAAAGTCAGCACTTCTGATTTTTCTTCCAGTCCGTTGAGTTTTTCGGGTTCCAGAATCAGATTTCCTTTGTAATTTTTTATTTTGGTCGTCAGCGGACAGACGATGACCACTTTCAGATATTTGTTCATCAGATCGCCGCTGACAATGACCGCCGGTCTTCTTCCGCCCTGCTCGCTTCCTTTGACCGGATCAAAATACATTTCCCAGATTTCACCCTGTCTCATGATGCTTCTTCGTCGTCAATTTGTTCCATATAAAACTTCATGCCTTCTTCTGCAACCATCATGGTTTCAATGTCTCCACCCGCCTGTTTGTATGACCTGACATATTCTGCACGATTGATCTGATCGAGATAGATACGGAGTGCTCTTTCGATGATTTTGTTTTTGGCTACGCCGAGTTTGTCTGCATATTCGCCAAGCTGGTGAAGCAGATCATCGGGTAATGATGAGGTGAATGTTGCCATTTTATATTTATTTTTTACAAATATAAATCTATTTACATAAATTAAAAAATTCAATTCGGAAATTCTGAAAACGATTCTTAATTTTGTCAGATGAATTTTTCAACCCGTGTCCGTTTGGAAAATGAGATGGCCGTATTGGAGCCGCTCGAAGAATCAGATTTTGATAGATTGTATTCGGTGGCGTCCGATCCTGCGGTTTGGGCCAATCATCCGAATAAAAACCGTTGTGAAAGAGATGTCTTTCAGAATTTCTTCAAAGGTGCAGTCGAAAGCGGCGGTGCCTATCTGATTTGCGACAAAAAAACCGGAAAGGTCATCGGCGGAACACGATTTTACGGTTATGACAAAGACCGGAACAGCATACTGATCGGTTATACTTTTTACGCGACCGACTACTGGGGAAAGGGATACAATCATTCGGTCAAAAAAATGATGCTTGACTATATTTTTCAATTTGTAGACAGCGTAATTTTTCATGTGGGTGCAGAAAATTACCGTTCACAGGGCGCGATGAAAAAACTGAATGTAAGAAAAGTCAGAGAAATTGTAGTCGCTTATTATGGCGAGCCGGACAGAAGAAATGTGGAATACGAAATCACAAAACAGGACTGGCAAAAATTTGAAGAAAATCAGTAAAATTCAACATAGATTTCACTTCCTTTTTTCAGACCATAAAGTGTACTTGCCGCACCGACCGTATTGGGATTGCTTTTGTAAATTGAAATTTCAAGAAAACCCGAAGAACCAAACAGCGCCATTCCCTGTCCGATAAAATCGGTTTCTCTTTCAAAATCGGTTACCAATTCATTGTAACTGTGAAAGATGCTGGTGAATTCATGATTTCTGAATCTGACAGAATAACTTCTCTTTTTACCGACTTTGTTGAATATTTTCTCGGAAATATTGGTGATTGAATTTCCGTAATTGTCAATATAAATCACAGTTCCGATAATCGTTTTCTCATCTTTCACAACCGGTCTCAGCTGAGAAAGTTCTTTGAAACTTTTGATCCGGTTTCCGATAACTGACAGTTTCCCGCCCCTTGCCAGATGACAGGCAACCGGAACAAAAACATCTTTTACAGAAAAAATTCCCTGCTGACTGGCCTGCGGAATATTAATCTCAACCACTTCCTTTGCATTGATTTCAGCATTGATCAGAGAAAGGATTCCGTTGTCACATGCGATGAAATAATGATCATCAATCAAAGCAGCAAGTGCTTTCTTATTGGGTGTAATCAGCGAATCTACACCGATGATGTGAATCGTTCCGTCGGGGAAATTTTTGTAAGAATTTTTAACAACAAATGCGCCTTCTGCAATATCAAACGGCTGAATCTCATGTGAAATATCAACAATCACAGCATCACTCAGCTCTTTGTAAATCTGACCCTTAATCGTAGCCGAGTAAGGATCTTTTACGCCAAAATCGGTTGTTAAAGTGATAATTGCCATTTGAATTGATAACTGCGAACAAATATATTGTGTAATTTTGTAATCATTCAAATATAAACACAAGACATTTGACAGAATTAAATTTAGAATTGGCAGAAGTCAGCATTCAGGAATTTTACGGAGCCAATAATGAAAACTTCAAACTGCTGAAAACCTATTTTCCAAAATTGAAGATTACAGGAAGAGGAAAAAATATTTCGGCAGTCGGAAATGAAGACAGTCTGAAGGAATTTTCGGAAAAAATAAATCAGATCATCAGTTATCTTCAGCATTACAACCGGCTGAATGAAAAAGATATGGAAAATCTGCTTGATTCAGATGCTCAAAATCAGACCTCAAAAATAAACGGAGACGAAATCATCGTTCACGGTGTGGGCGGAAGACTGGTAAAGGCACATACACCCGGTCAGAAAAAATTGGTGGAAGCAGTTCACAAAAACGATATGGTCTTTGTGATTGGTCCGGCGGGAACCGGAAAAACCTATACCGGAGTCGCACTTGCGGTGCAGGCATTGAAAAACAAGGAAGTCAGAAGGATTATTTTGACCCGCCCGGCGGTGGAAGCAGGAGAAAGTCTCGGTTTTCTTCCCGGCGATCTGAAGGAAAAACTCGATCCGTATCTGCAACCGCTGTATGATGCGCTGAAGGATATGATTCCGTTTGAAAAACTGAATGCAAATTATGAAAGAGGCGTCATCGAAGTTGCACCGCTCGCTTTTATGAGAGGCCGTACGCTGGACGACGCTTTTGTGATTTTGGACGAAGCACAGAATACAACCCATCCGCAGATGAAAATGTTTCTGACGAGAATGGGGAAAAATGCAAAATTCATCATTACCGGCGATCCGGAACAAGTCGATTTGCCACCCAGACAGAAATCAGGTTTGAAAGAAGCAATGAGCATACTGGAAGGTGTGGAAGGAATCGGGATGATTAGACTGACCGAGAAAGATGTGGTCAGACACAAACTGGTGACCAGAATACTGAAAGCTTACAAGAAAAGAGATCAGGAAGAAAAATAATCGGAAATCATCATGAATCCGGATAAATTCAAGGAAGGAGATTATTACAAAACCGAAGAAGGTTTCATCGTTTTCACCGAACAATATCTGCTGAGAAGAGGCTATTGCTGCCGAAGCGGATGCAGACATTGTCCATACGGTTATGACAAAAACACGGATTCATTCAAAAAAACGAAAAAACAGGACAAAAAACAGTGATTTGTGTCTAATCTGATTAATTTCCCTCTGGTTTCGATCAAAATCGATCAAAACCAAAATTTAAATCCTAACTTTACAATTGTTCAAAATAAACTTCAATGAAGAAAGAATTTTGAGAAATGAATCCGAGATTTTCAATCATATTGACCACATACAACCGATCCCGTCTGTTGGTTCGTGCACTGAATTCACTGACTGCACAGACATATAAAGACTGGGAAGGAATCATCATCGATGACGGCAGCACGGACGATACCGAAGAAGCGGTTCATGAATTTATTCTGAAATACGACAATATCCATTATTTCAAACAGGAAAACCGTGGCGAAGCGGGTGCAAAAAACAAAGGAATTTCATTGAGCTGCGGTCAGTACATCAGTTTTTTGGATTCTGACGATGAATACAGACACGATCATCTTGAAACCAGAAATCAGATTTTGAACCGATATCCGGATATTCAGATCCTGCACGGCGGGGTGAAGGTGATTGGGGATGAATATGTTCCGGACAGAAAAAATCCAAGCCGGATGATTCATCTCTCGGAATGCATCATCGGCGGAACATTCTTTATCGAACAAAAAGCAATGAAGATTTTGGGCGGATTGAGAGATATTCCGATCGGCGCAGATTCTGATCTGTTTGAAAGGGCTGTCGGTATGAATATGAAAATCTCAAAAACGAAATTCCCGACCTATATTTATCACAGGACGAGTCAGGATTCGATCACTCACAATTTTTTGAAAAATTCAATAAAAGTATAGATTTTATTCCCAAAATTTATCTTTCCATTCTTCGGTTTCCTTAATCTCTTTGTGAAATTCTTCAATCTGTCTGAGCTGTTCTTCATTGGCGATTTCCTGAATTCTGTTGAACAGATTTCGTTCTTCAAAACGGATGTGCGCATCCAATTCTTCTTCGATCAGATTCAGCGCCCGATTGATATCGGTTTTGTCATTGAACAGCCGCTCAAGCCTTCTGTGTTCGGCGATTGCACGTTTTTTGAGTTTGTCGTCATCGTCCAATAACGGAAACATGAATTTCTCCTCACCGTCAAAATGAGGTTTTATATAGGTTTTGAAGGACCAGTCTGCGAATCGTTTGATTCTCTTCAAATCAACACCTTTTTTGAGTCCCTGTCTGATCTTCCAACTGACCAGCAGGCCGAAATGATGTTCACGGCTGAATCCCTGAATTGCTTTGTGTCTCTTGATTGGTTTTACTTTGTCTTCCACTCGAAATCGGTTTTTGGCTCATTACAATTACAACAAAAAAAACCGAATCCCGGTCTTCAGACCGAAATTCGGCTGTCAGGCATTTTATGCCAGTTCTTTTTCAAGTTCAATTGATTTGGGGAAAAGAATATTGTTCTCCAAATGAATGTGCATGTGCAGGTCTTCTTCAAATTCTTTCAGCATTGCCAGTGTCACTCTGTAGGTATTGCAACCGTCCTCGGGCACCGTATAATCATTTGTCAATTCTTTTATCCTTCTGAATCTCTCACCTTCCTGGTCATGATCATCCATCATTTTTGCAATCGGGCTTTCGACCGAACCAAATCGGGGTGCTTCCGGTTTTTCTCCTTTGTTTTTTGCATTCACCATTTTTTTGATGTAGGGAAAAAGGGTCAGCTCTTCTCTTTTCATGTGCATCGACATTTCGCCGGCTGTTTTTCCAAACAATTCCTGAACTTCCGCCAGTTCGGGATGATGACCTCCGTGAACATTGTTGATCTTTTCGATATAAGGTTTGATTTCAGTAATTTTCGATTCACAATATCTGTGATGTTTCTTTTCGATGTAATCTGCAAGCAGATCGAGCGGCCAGGAATTGAAGTCTGTTGATTTCTGAGATGAATCAGAAAGCGCATTGTTCAATTCGTCAAGCAGTTTGTCGCTGTCAATATCTCTTGATTTGCATGCTTCTTCTATGCTCTTATTTCCGTTGCAGCAAAAATCGATTGAATGGTTGTTAAACACTGTGGCGGCGCGATAATCCGCGGCGACCACATCTCCTATTGTACTTTTGGCTGTATAATTCATTTTGTATTTGTTTGATGTTATATTTTTTCTGCAATAATTGCAACTGCATTCATATTGTTCTGGTATTTTCTAAAGACACTTCTCATGTCGAGTATCCGTTTTTTTGCATCCGGATGAGTCAGTATGTTGAATCCGATTTTTAATGATCTGAACAGTCCTTCGTCTTCCACCACTCTTTTTCTTTCGAGCAGCAGCATGGGCGATGTATAAACTTCTTTGATTTTAAAACCTTCTGCGGTCAGCATGTCTTCCCATTCTTTTTGGGTCAGCGGCCTTGCATTCACTTTGATGCTCAGTGCCAGTTTTTTACTGATTTCAGCTTTATTTTCTTCCGGAATCGAATCAGGTGTCAAACCCAATTCGTGAATTGCATACAAACCGCCTTTTTTCAGGATTCGATGAGCTTCTTTTACAATTTCTGATTTTCTGTGATCGGCATGCATGGTCAGCATGGCTTCACCAACCAGTTTGTCTGCAGAATTATCCTCCAGTCCGGTTTCTGCAGCATTTGACAAAATAAATTTTGTATGATCATTTCCCAATTTTGCTGTCAGCCGGCTGACCACATCCTGATCGGCATCAACACCTGTATATGTTTTTGGGTTTTTCGAAATCAGATAAGAAGCTGTTTTTCCGATGCCGGGTGCGAATTCCACAAGATTGTCGTTTGAAGATATTTTGAGCGCATCCATCATTTTTTCAGAAAGTTCTCTTCCGCCCGGTCTCAGAACTCTCTTTCCCATTTTTGCAAGCAGCCAGTGGCCTTGTGCTTTTTCGGGGTCTGAAGTATTCATATTGTTTTATTGATTTTATTTAGACTAATTTAATATAAAGCTCAAAAATAAGATTTTTTTATCAGAAATCAAATATTAGTTGTCAGTGGTTTAAATGGCGGTATTCTGTCTGAAATGACTGATTTTCAAATAAAACATTTGAGCCATCCGATTGGCCTGCCATCTGGCCGCTTCCACATTTTGTCCGTAGAAATGTTCTTCAAGTGTTTCCTCAAAAAGATCGAGCCATCGGTTGAAGTGTTCCCGATCGACCGGCAGATTCATGTGTGGAACAAAGGGTCGTCCGCTGTATGTTCTTTCGTCCAAAAGTACAGTCTGCCAGAAACGGTACATTTTTTCAAGATGCTCGGGCCAGCGGTCACCGATCACATCATCAAAAATGTCTTTGAGCAGTTCATCTTTTCTGACTTTTGTATAAAATGAATCAACCAAAAGTTTTACATGTTCGAGTTCGGTAATTTCTGCTCTGTTTTCCATATTGCCGGTTTCAAAATCAAAGCATCAAATTTAAAACGAATTCATCTGAGGAACAAATATAATCAGTCCGTTCAAACTGACTTTTGGCATCATCAAAATTTGAAAATTGTATCGGCTATGTATTTCAGATCCAACCCGAAGCTCCGGTTTTTCACATAATCCAGATTGATCTTCACTTTTTCGGGCCAAAGAACTTCATCATTGTATTTCTTCGGATCGTCCTGAAGATTCAAAATCTCTTCTTCATTTCTGAATTTAAGCTGTGCCGGTCCGGTAATTCCGGGTCTGACTTTGAGCATCAGCCGGTCGTCGCCTTTGAGCTGATCCGCATAACCGGGCACATCGGGTCGCGGTCCAACAAAGCTCATCTGTCCGAAAAGCACATTGAAAAGCTGAGGAAGTTCGTCTAGTTTGGTTTTTCGGATGAAATTTCCGATCGCAGTAATCTTATGGGTTTTCAGTGTGGTGATATCAGATTCCTGATCTCCTTTCATTGTTCTGACCTTAAAAATCAGAAACGGTTTTCCGTCTTTTCCGATTCGGGTCTGTGTGAAAAGTCCAAACTGTGCGGTATCGACAGTGGAAAGAACGATCAAAATAAAAATAATCGGAAACAAAAAAGGAAGCAGCAAAAGCGCCATTAGGAAATCAAAAAGGTTTTTGACCGCCATTATTTTCTTTTCAGAAATTTTTTAAAATTCAGAAAACGCTTGATTTTTCCGACCAGACTCGGATCAAAGTTTGCGTCTTCTTCAAAATAGCCGTAACCGTATCCATAACCGTAGCCGTAACCATAGCCGTAACCGTAGCCTCCTCCTTTTGACTGATAATCATTCAAAACGATACCGATGTTTTTCACTTCTCCTTCATCGTATTTTTCAGAAATTCCGTGAAGCAGACCTCTGAAGGTATAATCATATCGCGTTACATACAGACTTGCATCTGCAAATTTCATCAGATCAAATGCATCGGCTACCAGCCCGACAGGCGGGGTATCCAAAACAATAAAATCATAATTTGATTTGAATTCATCAATCATTTCATTGAGTTTATCGGACAGCAAAAGCTCGGACGGATTGGGCGGAATCGGTCCGCCGGTGATGATATGCAGTGTGTCAACTTTCGTCTTTTGAATTGCATCTTCGAGTTCCACATTGCCAGACAGATAATTTGAAAGTCCGATCCTGTTGTTCAGTTCGAATTCATCAAAAATCTTTGGTTTTCTCATATCCATACCGATCAGTATGGTTTTCTTCCCGCTGATTGCCAATGCGGTGGCGATGTTCATTGAAATAAAAGTTTTTCCTTCACCACCGATTGAAGAAGTGACCAGTATGGTTCTGTTCTGTGTTTTGTTGTCGGTTTTGTACAAAAACTGCAGATTGCTCCTCACCGCTCTGAAAGCTTCTGATATACTTGATTTCGGTTTGTCAAGAACAACTACAGGATTGTCCTCAAAACTGTTTCCGATCACACCGACCAGCGGAATATGAGTCACTTTGACTATATCCTGAATGCCTTTGATTTTTGTGTCCAAAATTTCCCTTGCAAACAAAATCAGCGTCGGGAAAATAAATGCAAGCGCGATGGCCGCAATCAGATTGGTCCGTTTGTCGGGCGAAATCGGTGCCTGACCCAGATATTTTGCATAATCGATAACAGTGATATCCGAAATATTTGAAGCGATTTGAAGTTCAGCCTGACTGTATTGAGACAGCAGCTGGTTATACAATTCATCATTGACAGAAAAACCTCTTGCCACATCCAGGAACTGTTTTTCCTGTTCGGGCAGTTTGAAAGCTTTGCTGTCGTATTTTCTCAATTCCTGATTGATGCTGCCCAACTCTTTGTTCAGACGGTCGCGGCTGCTGCCGATCAGTCTTTGGATATTTGATTTTGATTCTGCAATCTTTGAATCGATTTCAACGATTTCCCGCGAACCTTCTTTGTAAAGCATTCTCAAGTTTTCCTTCTGAAGTTCAAGACCTCTCAGAATTCCGAGTTCGCTTGTAAAATTGGATTCATCCAATCCGAAAACCTGAAGATCCATCATGCCCTGAGTACCTGACTGATAAACATTGTTACTCACCGAGTTGAGCAGTTTGATTTTTTCCTGATAAGAAACTCTTTGTTTCTCCAATTCTTTCACACTCGCCAGAATCTCTCCTTTTTCGCCTGTGAAATCATAAATTTTGGTGTCTTTCTGAAGTTTTTGATATTCTTGTGAAGAACTGTCAACCTTTGCTTTTACGATTCCGATCTGCTCACCGATATAATCCAGCGTCCGCTTTGCAGCCAGGTTTTTTTCCTCCAGTTCGTTTTTGCTGAGCAGATTGAGCGAATTATTGATTACATCTATCGCCTCCTGCTGGGTATAAGCCGTTTTTGACAAAATAAGCACTGAACTTCCTTTATCGACCGGATCCACACTGACTCCGTGTCTCACCCGGTTGGTCGCCACATCCAAATTGGTCAGCACATACGAATATTTGTCGTTGGGGCTGAAGTATCTTTTGGTTGGAATAATTTTAAATCTGTAATCCGGATGTTCAATCCATTCACCGAATTTTCCGGTTTTTGGAAATTTAACTTTTATATTTCTGTCATAAACCGTGTCCTGAGCGTAATTGTACACCTGATTGGACTGAAGACTCGACAACGGAATGATTTCAAAGCTCTTGTCGTCCAGTTTTTTAATCTGAAGTTCAATTCCAATGGTTTGGTTGTGAAGTGTATCAATTTTTACCAGAAAGGGTGAAATATCACGATGTGAATTTGATTTTTTCAAGGTTCCTTCCTCCCAGTATGCAATATATGCCTCAATCCTTTTTGCAACATTGTACGAATGGGTTCTTGACTGAAGCACCTGGGTCAATATATCTGTTTTTCCGCTGTTTCCGCCCCAGATGAAATTGATCGAATTACTTCCCATATTGGTGTTTCCGGTCGATCTCGATGAAATATTAAAAGTAGATTCAGCTCTGTAAACCCTGTCCAGATGCCAATTGTTGATGTAGGTTGCTATAAACACTGCAAAGATGATCGCAATCAGATACAGCAACCAGTTTGATGTAATCCTGTATAAAAAGCGTTCGATGTCAAAAAAGAACGGATTGTTCCTTTTTGTTTTTTCCGAAACCGATTTAACCGTGTTGTTTGTGTCGCTCATTATCAATCCGGATTTTTCAATTATAGATTCTTAAAGAAGAAATAAATTCCCACAACTGCTGCAATTCCTCCAAAAATAGTGGTCATGGTCTGAACCGGGTTGATGCCGATGCCCCATTGTTTCTGTCTTCTCGGATTTACAATGATGATATCGTTTGGCTGTACCCAAAAATATTCGGAATTCATCACCGATTCTTTGGTGATATCCACTTCTCCCCTCTGAGTTCCTTCGGGTGTAGTCCTCAGAATCTGAATATGGTTTCTGTCGGCAACCGGCGATAAATCCCCCGCTCTGGCAAATGCTTCCAGAAGATTCAGTTCATAATCCTGAACAAAATAATTGCCCGATCCCGATTCACCCACTATGGTGTAGCTGATACCCGAAATATTCACTTCTATGTAGGCAGCAGTTTCTTCATAAATCTTGTAAAACTCGGCTTCAATCTTTTTTCTTGCCTGATCAAGCGTCAGATCTGCAATTTGAATCTTTCCGATTCTCGGCAGTTCAATATTTCCGTCTTCCTGAATCCTTACACCGCGACCGGTGGAAACATTGTTTTGGTTTCCTGAAATCTGAGAAGGCGTAACCGTAAATTCGGACAACTCCTCAAGTTCGAGTCCTTTTCGGGTCGCCACTTTGATGTTGATGATGTCGTTGACCTGCAGATGATATTCAGGCCGGTTGAATTCGATCTTACCAAATTCGTTCAGTTTCAATTTTTCGTCCGGCTGAATATATTTGATATCCTTCAGCGGAATGCAGGAAGTCATCATAAGGGCAAGCAAGCCAGCAAAAATATAGAGTTTATTGGGGTTCAAGTCTGTTGATTTAGATTGCAAATATAAAGGTTTTTGTAAATTATACGGGATTTTCAATATTCAGTCCTTTTCTCTTTTTCACAAATTCAACCAGCACCAGCGGCAGATACGACAAAAGCAATGCAGCAAGGATCAGCAGAATCAGCATCAGATTGATATTCAGCTGTCGGATGAGATAACCGAAAGCGATCAGCAGCACATTGGATGCGCAAATGATCAGCGTTGTCTGAATATGGTTGAAACCCAGTCTGAGCACCCTGTGGTGGATATGGTTTTTGTCTGCTTTGAGCGGCGAACCGCCTTTCATCAGTCTGATGATGATTACACTCAGTGTATCGATAATCGGAACGATGAGGATTGCAATCGAAACCACAGGCGCACTTTTGATCATCACCCAGGGCATTGACGACAGATTCATGAATTTGATCGCCATAAACGAAATCAGAAATCCGACCACCATAGAACCGGTATCGCCCATGAATATTTTTGATTCACTTGACAGATTAAAATACAGAAAGGCAAGCAGTGCGCCCAAAAGCGAAATCGCAAGAAATCCCATCTGATAATCAAACAGTCTGAAGAAAATAAATACAAAACAGGTTGAAATCAAAATACCCACACTTCCCGCCAAACCGTCAATTCCGTCAATAAGATTGTATGAATTGATGATCAGCACAATCGTAAATACGGTAAAAATCACACTGACCAGATAAGGCAGCTCATAAACACCGAGCAGACCAAAAAAACTTTCGATTCTGATATTTGATCCGACTACTATCATCAGTGCACCGATGATTTGTGCATATAATTTCTTCCTCGGCGCGACCATCAGAAGATCGTCCATCAGACCGATAAAGAACAGCAGCACCAGTGCAGCCGGAAAGAATCTGACTTTGAATAACATTTCGGGGCTGAAGATGCAGCTGACCACAGTGATTGCAAAATAAATGGCGACACCGCCCAAGATCGGAACTTTCTGATTGTGCGAACTCCGTTTTCCGGGAACCGCCATCAGCTGTTTTCGGTAAGAAACCTTGATGATTTTTGGAATTGCTGTGAAACAGAGCAGAAAGGAAATTGAAAGCGAAAGTATAACTTTCAGATACAAAGAAGAGTATCCGATGAAGTTAGCGATTGTTTCCAAGCTTAAGTCTTTCATACTTTTTGATTCCGTTCAGTATCCAGTGAAATGTGAAATAGACTGATTTGAGCAAAGATAAATTTAAAAACTTATAATAAACATCAAATTGTTTCTTTAATATCTGAAACTTATTTCTGGAATAAGACGATTTTCTGATTCTGTAAATCGCCAGTGGTTCTTCAATTGCCCTTGCCATCGGAATCTTTTCCAACACTCTGATCCACATCGCGTAATCCTCTCTCAGATGGACTTCCGGGATCATGATCTTACCGATTCTTTGGCTGTCGTACATTGCGGTCAGCATCGGAATCGGACAGTTGTAGAGCATACGTTTGTAATCAATATGGTCTTCGGCAATAAAATCTGAAAGCAGCGGTTTCAATTCTTCATCCACTCTTTTGTAGGATGCATAGACCAGTTCTTCGTTGTTGTTTTTTAGGAAATCAACCGATTTTTCAAGAAAATCAGACAGCCACAGATCGTCGCTGTCGATAAATGTGATGTATCTGCCGTTTGCTTTTTCGAGTCCTTTGTTTCTGGCTTCTGCTGCACCTGAATTTTTTTCCAGTTCAATCAAATGAATTCTTGGATCTGAAGTATATTTTTTAATGATTTGAACCGAATTGTCGGTTGAGCAGTCATCAATAATCCACCATTCCCAATCGCCAAAACTCTGACCGAGCACCGAACGAATGGTTTCCTCAATGTATTTTTCGGAATTGTAACAGGGTGTAATTATCGAAACCAGATCTTTCAAAACTTAAACTTTAAATTATTTTGACTGAAAAAAACCATAAGGCGCCCATTTGTACAAAGAGGTTTTGTACTGGCCAAAACCGGATCTGCTTCCCCAGTTGTTGTAAAAATTCACATAGAGCAGCATGGTATAAACAGTGAACGAAATAAACATCAGATTCTTAAACACCGGGCTGTATCCCATTGCTTTGATCATTCTCGGGATTACAAAAATGATGTAAACAGTATAGAATCCAGGCAGTCTTGATGAAAAAATTCCCTTTCCAAAGAAAAAGTAAATGATTACACCAAACAGGAAAATATTTCTGAAAAATGAAAAATATTCATCCCGTTTGACTGTTGCATTGTTAAAAATCAGAATGATCAGCACCGTCAGCACCTTCACGACATCTCCGAGAACACCGCCTTCCCAGGTCTCATTGGCATAATCGCTGTAGCTCTCTCCCACTCCAAAAGGAAGCAGACGCAGAAGTCCGTCCAAAGCAGCATTCAGACCGATAATATTGGCAACCACAGTCAGTCCGACGGTCAGTATGATGGTGGTGTTGTTAAATCTCAAAACTGCAATCCAATAGGCGAAGAAAAATGCAATAACCGCCTTGTGGAACAGGAAAGCAATCACAAAACACAATAAGAATTTCCAAAATTTCCGTTCGACGATAAATCTGGCCGAAAACAGCATGATCGCATTTGCCATTCCCTGTCTCACGTGCACCTGTTCCTCAAAAAAATAGGTCGGAATGGCATACATCAAAAGGCCGAGAAACACATATCCGCTGTATTTGAAAATACTGCTCGATTTGAGTGAAAGCGCAATGGCAGCAAGTATAAGCGTGAAACTTCCATAGCCCAGGCCCACCGAACTGACAATCTTATTCAGAAAGATGTAACCAAACTCCATATCGGCAGAAACCGACAATTCTCCCAAATCCATAAAAGAAGTCATTGACGAAGCGTCAAAAGCCTTCCAGTAGGCCACCCAGTCCGGGCTGATTCCATAGGCAAGACCGGCGGTCATAATCATCATAAAAACGATGATCCTGAACCAGATTTTACTCGGCGGATTGTCAGAAACAAATTCGTAAATCGCCGAAATCAGAATCAGAAAAATCAGAAAGTTGTATATAAAACTCATCTCGGACCGGATTCAATTAATTTGAAACTTATCAGACTCAACAGATAAAAAATCTGCTTTTTCAATGGCAAAGAAAACAAATAATTCCGATTGAAACGTCTGTAACCGAAGATTTCAGATTTTGAAATTTGATTTTTCTTTAATTCCGATTTCAATTGTTCAATCAGCTGACGCCTGATTTTTTGATCCTGAACATAAGCAACATAAGCCAAAAACGAATAATATCCCTGAAGAATGAAAAAGCGTTTCCATTCTTTGAAATTATCCTTTTGACTGCTAATTTCAAATGCTTTTTTGACAGAATTGACAGCAACAAACATATCGAGTCCTCTTTCATTATGCGTCCTGCTGATCGACTGCTGACGTTCAAAATATTTATAAAACGGCTGATTGATTTTTGAAATAATCCTGGATTCCAAAACCAATTGCGGAATCAGTTCGATGTCCTCAAAATGAATTCCCTTTTTGAATCTGTGATTTTTAAAAAGTTCTCTTTGAAAAATTTTATTGCAGGCAAAACAGCTTATTTCGCCAAAAAGCGTGAAATCTTTTTCCAATTCAATTTTTTCGGGCAATTGCGGTGATTGCGGCAAATCCCTGAATACTTTTCCGTTTTCGTCAACTTTTTCCAAATCGCAAAGAACAATTTCAGCCCGATGTTCAATCGCCTTTTTGTACATGCTTTTAAACATTTCGGCAGAAACATAATCGTCGCTGTCCACAAAACCGATGTATTGGCCTGTTGCCCGATCAATTCCGAAATTACGCGCGTCGCTCAAACCTCCGTTTTCTTTTTTGAAACTTTTGATTTGATTAAATTTTTCAGCATATCGATCTATAATCTGTTGGGAATCATCAGTTGAACCGTCATTGACCACAATGATTTCAATTTCAGCCAAAGTCTGATTGACCAGAGAATCCAGACATTTTTCAAGATAATCTCGGGTGTTGTAAACCGGCACTATGACTGAAACTTTGATCATCGGCTATAAATTTTCAAACAGTTTTTCGTATTTCCCAATGATGATCTCCTTTGAAAATCTCGACCGTATGCTCTCACTGATCGATTCTTTGTCAAAATTTAAATTGACCAATTCTTTGATTTTGTCAGCAAATTTTTCGGTTTGTGTAATGTCACAAATTTCACCGTTCACTGTTTCTCTAATAATTTCTGTGATCCCACCCGGACAGTCGTTTGCCAGCGAATAAGTTCCGCAGACACCTGCTTCTAACAACACATTTGGAAAACCTTCATAACGGGATGAAAGCACAAAAAGATCGGACTGATAAAGATACGGGAATGGGTTTTTCTGAATGCCCAAAAACTCGACTTTGTCCAATCCGAGGTTTTCTTTTTTTGAAATTAATTTTTCACGATCAGGACCGTCACCCAAAATATACAGCCGGATCGGTTCGTCCTTCAGTTTTTCAAAAACATCAAGCAGAAGATCAAAACCTTTTCTTCCGGTCAGATTTCCGATAGCGATTACATTTTTACAATCAGACGAGAAAAGCTGTTCGTCAATTTTCATTTTGGACTGAATCATTTCAATATCAACCGGGTTGTTGATTTTAACAATCTTGTCGGGTTTCACATTCCAGTTTTGAATCAGATCGTTTTGCATATCATCTGACTGTGCGATGATTCGGTCAAAATTATTGTAAAACCGATACAGAAATCTGATTTCTTTCCGATTGACATGATGACTGACCACATTGGTTTCTCTTGCCACAAATTTTGTTTTCCTGAAAAACGGAACGATCAGCGACAACATGACACTCACCTCTCCCCAACCGCCAAAAACGATATCGGGCTTGTCTTTTCGGATTAATTTAATGATTGAAAAAATCGATTTTCTGATTCTTTCAATTTTCAGATCGATCACTTTTACATCGGGTTTCAGAAATTCAACCGGCATTCCTTCTTTGCTGAACAAAACCAAAACCGGTTCAAATTTTTCACGGTTCAGTTCATTGCACAAAGTAAAAATCACCCTTTCGGCGCCTCCAAATGTAAGGCCCGGCAGCAGAAAATATATTTTCTTTTTTGAATTCAATTATTTGACACCTTTTGTAAAATAATTCCAAAGATACTGAGCCAAAGTCGGATGATACCAAATCCGGCTCTCCAAATGCATTTCAACTGTTTTTAAATTTCCGTTTTCGATAGCTTCAATCGCTTTTTTCATCAGCGGAATTCCGGCCGCAGTCTGATAATACGGATAAGTCGTAAAATTGTCTTTCTTTTCAGGTTTGACAATTGACTGATACAGAATTCCGCCGGTATCCACTCCTTTGTCCACCAGATGAACGGTCACTCCGCAATTTTCGGCATCCCGATTTGCAAGCGCCCAATAAGCACCGTGGATTCCGCGATAACGAGGTGTGATGCCTTCGTGTGTATTGATAAACACAGCATCGACAGCCGAAAGCACTTTTTGTGAAACGATCCTGCAGCCGTTCACCACCACCACATCCGGATTGATTTCTTTTAAGATTTGAATCGACTGTTCTGAATTCACACTCGGAACTTCAATCAATTTATCAGTTGGGATTTCAGCATCATTTAAGCCCAGTTTATGAATGACTTCTGATTTTCTGTTTTTTGAAAAGTTTCGAATGATCGGCAAAAGCAGCAAACCAAATGCAATCTGGCCGCTCACATTGAACCAACCAAGTTTTTTTGCACGGTTTTTCATGATGGTTTTCATCGGAACCGGCTGTTCGCGGATGACTTTTTCGATTTCAATATCTTTTGAAAGGCCGTTGTACATAAATCTTGAAGACACAGCCTGACCGGTCAGCATCACGACTTTAAGACTCATATTTCTGTTTGTATAATTCAACGACTTCCTTCATATTCATGCTCTGAATTCCATATTTCTGATTCAGTTTTTTGTAATGATTCAGGATTTCTTCAAGCATCTGAAAATTGATTTCATGATTAATTCCGATGTCGTGCGGATGAAACCACAGATGGAAAATCTTTCCGTTTTTTGCGGCATAATCCAACTGTTTTTTGATTCTTCTGATTTTTAGAAAATCAAATCTGCTTTCTGATTTTTTGTAAGGTCTCAGCCATCTGCCTGCTCTGATCGCATACAATTCTCCTTTTTTCAGTTCGTCAAGATTCTGACAATGGTGACTGCCCATCCAAAAAAAATAATCGAGATATCTGAAACCTCTTTTCAGTATTGATTCATCGGCGCCGCGCTGTGCAGAATGAAACCATGATCTTTCAGTTTCGCGATAAATATTGATTCCTTTTGACGGAAGAATTTTCAAATATTCGGGATTGATCTGATGTCTCGGAAAAACCAAAGTTTCCAATTCGATACCGTTTGATTTTGCAATTTTCACCGCTGCATCAATATCAGCCTCAAACTGAGCCTTTGTCTGTCCGGGTTCCAAACCGTAATAATGCGAAAAAGTATGGCTGCCGATTTCATGCTGACTTTTTGCTTTGACAAGTTCAACCAGTTTTTTTCCGAAATAATATCTGGGGTCATGATAAACCGATTCATCGGTATAACCATTGTAAGGCGAAAGATTTGAATCTGTGTAGGTCGGCTTTTGTTCGGGAATGTAATTTTTTAAATCTTCATAATTCTTAGAAAACATACAGCCGACGGTCGCAAAAGTTGCATGAATTCCGTATTTGTCAAACAGTTCGAGCAGCCTTGGGATCACTTTCCAAACGCCGAGCACATTCTGACCGTATGTATCAAAATCGTATTTGTCGCGGATTCCCCAAAACAGTTCGAAGTCGAGCGAAATCACAAACAATCCTTTTTGCCGATCACTCATACCTTATTGTTTAGATAGCCTTCGGTTGCTTTTTCGTTTTTGATGATCGTCATCGGGTTACCGACTGCGATCGAATCGCTTTCCACATCCTGATTGACGTAGGTGTTTGGCGCAATCAGCACATTGTTTCCGATTTTGACACCGCCGACAATCACTGCATTGGTGCCGATCCAGACATCATCACCGATTTCGGGAACACCTGATTTTTCTCCTCTGTTGGTCTGACCGATGGTGACACCGTGCGCCAGATTGCAGTTTTTTCCGATTTTGGCTTTCGGATTGACGACCACCGTTCCCCAATGACCGAGATAAAGTCCGCCGCCGATCTTGGTTTTGGCTGAAATTTGAAAACCGTATTTGATCTGATACCTTCTCAACATCAGCCGGTTAAAAATTCCGATCGGGCTTTTGGCTGAAGTCTTTTGTGCTTTTCTCAGCCAGTACAAAAATTTCAGCCCCGGATCAAAACAGACATTCCAATAGAAAATGTTGCTGTATTTTCCCGTTTTTCTGTAGCAGTCCTGTTGAATCAAAGTCGGCATTAGAGCTGGTCTATAATTTCCTGAATTTTTCTGACCGAATTCTCAAGTGAAAACGGCTGTGTAAATTTAACAATTTTGTTTTGATAGTCAGAAACTGTTTCGGCTTCGGTCAGAAAGCGTTTCATTCCCTTGTAAATTCCTTCTTCGGAATTCTCAACGATCAGTCCGAGCTCGCCATCGTTCAGCATTTCACGAACCCCCGAAACATCGGTTGCAACAATCGGTTTTGCCAAGGTGATCGCTTCATACAAAACGGTCGGAAAACCTTCATATCTTGAAGACAGCACAAAGAAATCAGCCTGTTTCAAATACGGATAGGGATTGTCCGCAAAACCAAGCATTGTCGAAGTTTTATCCAATCCAAGCTCAGTTTTGAGTTTTTTGATATTTTCAAAATCATAACCGTCACCGACAATCAGCAGTCTGTGATTGAATCCTTCATTCAAAAGGCGTTTGTGAACTTTCAGCAAACGGTCAAAACCTTTTTGAGGAAAGACAGTTCCAATTGAAACAAAAACCGGTCGGTTGGAATCAAAATCATATTCGGACTGTTCCATTTTTGATTTTGAAATAATTTCTTCGGTATCCAGCGGATTGTAAATTCTTTGAATCCTGCTTTTCTCATCTTCATTTCTCGCCATATTTTCAAAATCCCGACGGATATGATCAGAAATCACCAGAATCTTATCAAAACCAAAGAATTTCCTGATTTCATCATCGGTATAATTGTGAAATTCGGTTTTTCTCAAATCATTGTGAATCCAAACGATTTTTTTTGAATCCTTCAACGGCGAATTCAGAATCTCATCTCTGAAACCGTGAATCGCAGCAAATTCAATATCGTATTTTTTATTTTTGAGTTTGTATTTGTACAGCAGTTTCGGGAATTTCTTCAAAATCAGCTGATAGATATTTCGCCACGCTTTTTTGGGCAGATCAACCGGCCGATTGGTGGTAATCATTTCGCCTTTGTTCAGATAAAGCACATTGACCCAATCCGGAACTTCTGCAAGATATTTGCCCGAACCGAGATTGAGCAGCAGATCGATTTCATATTTGTCTTTGGGCAGATTTTTCAGAAAAGTAATCAGCACCTTCTCTGCTCCGCCGTGTCGAAGCGAACCGATTCTGATCAGTATCTTTTTCTTTTGATTTGAATTTTCTGACGGCATTTTTAGTTTTGAAAGAGGTTCTTCTGAATCTTTTTTCTGTATTTGTCTTCGTTTGAAAAAAACATTCTTTTAATTGGTTCCCAAACCGGTCCGTAAGTCAGTTTTTTTCTGATAAAATCTTTGTCTCCGTGGTGCAGACCGTATCTCGGAATCGAAAGCAGATCGTCATTTCGGCTCAAATCTTTGAACAAAAACGAAAATGCATATTTGATTCCGGCATCTTTTGCGAAATTCATTTCTCTTTTGCCAAAATCCAAAATAGGACTGCCGTTCGGATAAGCGAAAGTATCGACTTCCCTGCCCAGCATTTCTGACAGCATACGAACCGATTCTGCAATTTCAAAATTTGAAATCCGTTCGGTTTCATTTGCCAGAATCGGATGGTTCATGGTGTGTGCACCGATGTCAAAAACACCTGATTTTTCAAGCTCGATCAGCTGAACCGGATTGATATACTGACAATCTCTGATCGGTTCATTAAATTTTTCACGGTACAGTTCAATGACTTCCCAATTCTGATCGAGTCGAAGGGTTTTCATCACAGATCTGGGATAAAACCCGTTCAGCTTTTCAATATTCAGTTTCAAAACTTCCGATATGCACTCACGAAGTTTCTGTTTGTCATATTCAGCCGATTCGAGATACCAGAAATTTGTCCGATCGCTGATTACCTTTGGCGATACAAAGATGGAAGCGGTCAATCCTCTCTCCTTCAGCACCGGATAAATCAGAGTATAAGTCGAAATATGGCCGTCATCAACCGTCAGATGAACCGTATTTTTTGCAGTTGACTGTCCTTTGTAAAATTTTTTAATTTCAGAAAACGGAACGATCTCAAATTTATCCTGAATCACATCAAGCGTGTCCTCAAACCATTGTCGGTCATCAATGTCATGAAAGTTAATAATCCTCGGCATAAGCTTATTTTGATCAGTTCCTTCATCAAACCGAAACCGTAATGTGATTATTTGGTTTCGAGCAATTCTGAAATATGACTGGCTTTTTTGATCAGTTTGTTGTCCTTGTCAACCAGGAAAAGCGTCGGTGTTGAACTGACTCCGAATTCTTCAACGCCCTGGGTATCCCACTGTGACAATTCGGTATAATTGATCCAGTCAAAATCTTTGGTTGCATTTTTGAATTCGTTCTGATCAAAATCGAGAGAAATGGCTACAATCTCTCCGCCTTCTTTTTTAAAGTTCTGATAATATTCCTTGATAAACGGCATTTCATCTCTGCAGGCCGGACACCATGATGCCCAGAAAATGATGATCTTTTGGTTTGCCTTCACATCATAAAGCGATTTGAAACCTTTCACAGCTTCTTTGAATTTGATGTCGGGCACTTTGTTTCCGACGGTCATATTGTGAGCCGCAAGATTTGACCTCAGTTCATCTGTGATCTCACAGGTCAGATCATTGGCTTTTGAATAATATTTTTCGAGTATGCTTCCGAACTGTTCTTTTGGCAGCACCATAAAGATGGCCGAAAGTACATTCTGGCCGCGCGGTGTTTCTATATCCGAAACATCGAGCAGATGATCGATTTCCTTTTCAACAGTTGAATTGATTTCTTCCTGACTGGTTGCACCGATGATTGAATATCTGAAGTAATTCAACACAAGGGTTGACAGATATCCGCTTCCTTCCAGATAATCATTGTCTCTGCTCAGACGGCTCAGGATCTTGTTGGTATAGATTTCTGCAGTGGATTTGTTATCTACCTGCGTATTGGCCAATTCACTCACCTGAGAATAATATTTTAACAATGGAAGCTCAACCGCAGGATTCAATTTTGAAATCCTTGTTTCTTCTTTTGTGACTGCCTGATAAAATTCGTCGCCCGGATCATACTGAGATTTCAGCAAAGGAAAAATATTATTCTTCAGATCATTCAGATTTTGAAAGTTCTGATAATTCTGAAATCCGATCGCATTTGCTCCTTTTTTGAAAACTATCTCTTTGAATGAACCGTCGGGTGCATAGGTTGCAGTCAGGTCCACATCTTCATTGTCGGTCAGCACTTCAATCGCAGATGATCTTTGCAGATTGGTCAGACTGACAATACCGCTGTATTTCTGAGGTATATTGATTGAAAATTTTCCGTTTTTGTCAGTTTCCACCCGATTGACCAGTTTGTCGCCGGCTCCTTTGTTCATTCTGACCATTACAGGTTTCTCTGAATAGTTTTTAATCTCGCCGCTGATTTTAAACTGACCGAAAACAGCAGGTGCAGTCAGCAGCAGGATTCCAAAAATTAAATTCTTCATTGTTTAAAAATGTTTGTCCAAAATTACATAAAATTTATTCATTGAAATTCACTCGATTCCTGCAAATATTATTACTGTTCATTGTTAAAAAACATCAGGACAGTTCGGCTAATTCAAAAACAAAAGCCCTTTCCGGTAAAAGAAAGGGCGCAATATTGTTATAAAATTTGCTCAAATTACTGACTGACCAATTTTTTCTGTCTCCACAGATAATATCCTGCGAAAATAAATCCGACAGCAATCAGCAATATCACATATTGGTCAATAGGTGTACTCGGAGACCCCGGCGTTCCTGCGTCTTCACCATAATCAGGTGGAGGGGGAACCTGTGCAAAAAGGTCAATAACCGGCAGCAAAATTATCAGCAGAGTTAATAAAATTCTATTTTTCATCAATCTATGGTTTTAGGTTGTTGGTTTTATTTTATGATTTTTTGAGTATAAACCTCTCCGGTGTTTGATTTGATTTTTACGGCATAAACACCTCTCGAAGCCAATTTGATTTCCAAATTATTTTTGGTATCAACTTTATCGAAAGTCATGATATTTCTACCGCTCATATCGTAAACTTTAACTTCTGCAGAAGACCATTTGTCGCTGAACTTCACAAAATGTGAGTCATTGTCTCTGTATATAATGGTTGCAGATGCAAGTTCGTCATTGGTGCCCATTCCTTTACCGGTCGGACCTTCGTTCCAATAAACTTCATATCTGTTTTTCTGTCCGTTCAACGGAATCGGTTCGATATTGAATACTGATCCGTTTTTCACTTCGGCCAGCTGATCGGTTTCATTATCATAAATAAAGAAGGTATTGCCGTCGTTAAAATTCTCATTCTCGTTTTTTAGTTTGTTAAAGATACTTCCCTGAAACAGCTCAGCTTTGATTTTGTATGAAGTATTGTCTCCTTCGGTTCTGTGAAACAGCATTGGAATCGGTTTTCCAACAAAGTCAACATTCACTGCATTGATATCCATTTTTCTTTGAGAAGCAGTCACATGACCACCGTCTGCTCTTTCCTGAGCCAGATAGAAACCGCTGCCTTCAAAATCAAAGTATTCTGCTTCATAACTGTTTGGAACTTCGTTTTCAACCTCACCGTTCACAACAATGATCACACGGTTGCCGGTTTCATTTCCTTCTTCGTCATACAGTTTCAGTCTCAACTGATAAAAATCGTCCTGATAGAATCCGTCCTGAACAACAGGATTATCAGATTGATTCGGATTTGTTTTTCCGCCAATTAAAGGAAATGGAGGCCAGTTACCGTCAATATCTGCACCAACATGCATTGCAAAAGTTTTCAAACCGTCCGTAAAGGTTATTGAAGGCTGTTCATCAGGTATACTGAGAATTATCAGGAAAGGTTCAAACGGTTTAACGATCAGTGATTCGGGATCACCTGCCCATTGATTACTTCCGTTATAAGTAGCTTTCACCATGGTTGAAGTTGTCAGACCGGTTCCATATACCCAATTGGCAGAATTAATCTGACCAACACCGGCCAGGTTTTCAATTTGTACGCCATCATCGTAACCCTCTGTTGAATTCATCCCTATATAAGCCAAATTCAGATTTGAAGTATAAGGATTGCCGTATTCATAAATATATTTACCGTAATTATCCTCAGTCAATATATTTCTCAACGGATCATCTATATAAGTTGAAAATTTCTCACCATAAGTATTGGTCATGTCTTTCCATGTACTCCATGGAGTCCCGGGCATATACATTGCTGTACTTCCCTGATTTGGAATGTGCTGAATATTTGAAGGAATACCTCTGTAGGTCAGCTTTGAGTTGCTGTCCATAATCGGTTTGATGCCTGCGCTGTTATAGGTCAGGTTAAGAATCACATAATCTGTAGGATTGATTGCACTCGATGATGTCAGATGGTCAAATCTTGGTTCGTCCTCATTGTTCCAAACCATCATTGATGCATAATATCTGTTGCCTCCGTTTGAATAAGGAACACCAAAAAGTGTTGTCATTGCTGCATTTGCACTTCCAAAATTAAACGGAATTGCAAACTGGCCCCATGAAAACGCAGTTGAATTGATAACTCCTTTCTCCATTGCCAAATATCCGGCAGCCGGTACCTGATCAGCTATAATCACCTGGCCGTAAGATGTATTATCAGTCCAGGTATTATAAAAATTATCACCGGTGGCACTTGCATTGGTATAAGTCCCGCCAACCTTGATGTTACCTGAATTTGTAATCACTGCAGTTGTTCCATTATCGGCTCCTGAAGTCAATTCTAAATTTTGACCGAAATACACAAATGTTTCAGCTTTTACATCAATTGGTGTAGTGCCTGTAATAAATGCATTTTGTGAAAAACAGGGGCTGGATAAAAGACCTAAGCCCATTAGAAGTGGTAAATAGTTGGTTCTCATTCGATTATATTTAGGTTGGATTAATTCTTTAATTTCCTTTACAGGTTTAAAACAATTTATCTGGACAAATATATATAAATTTTCAAATTCTTAAAATTTATTTTGACTTATTTCGGTTTTTATTGACTCAAAGTTCTAAGATTTGTGCCTTTCTCAATCATTTCTCTTGTCAGAATGAAATCTTTTGGAAGTTCATCCACAGTGTACATCAATTCTGTGAAAATTTCCTCGGTTACCGATCTCAAACCTCTGGCACCAAGCCCCAGACTGTCGGCACGTTCAACGATATAATCCAGCACATCGTCACCAACAGTCAGTTTTACACCGTCGAGCGCAAAAAGCTTTTCGTATTGTTTGATCAAAGCATTTTTCGGCTCGGTCAGAATCTTCTTCATTGCTTCTGCATCCAGCGGATTCAGATTTGCTATCACCGGCAGTCTTCCGATCAGCTCCGGAATCAGACCGAATGATCTCAAATCCATTGCGTTAACCTCTTTGAGCAAATCATCCGATAATCTTGAAATTTCACCGTTTTTAAATCCGATGATGTGTGTATTCAAACGGTTTGCAATATGTCTTTCGATGCCCGAAAAAGCACCGCCTGCAATAAACAGTATGTCCTTGGTGTTGACTTCAACAAATTTCTGATCCGGATGTTTTCTGCCTCCTTTGGGCGGTACATTGACAACCGTTCCTTCCAGGATTTTGAGCATTGCCTGCTGCACGCCTTCGCCAGATACATCACGGGTGATCGACGGATTGTCGCTTTTTCTTGCAATTTTGTCAATCTCATCGATAAATACAATTCCCTTTTCTGCCAGATGTACATCGTAATTTGCATCCTGAAGCAGTCGGGTCAGTATGCTTTCCACATCTTCACCCACATAACCGGCTTCTGTCAGCACGGTGGCATCAACAATCGCAAACGGAACATTCAGCATCCGCGCAATGGTTCTTGCAAGCAGCGTTTTTCCGCTTCCGGTTTCGCCGACCAAAACTACATTTGATTTGTCTATTTCAACTTCATCCCGATCAAGTGTAGGATTCAAAATTCTTTTGTAATGATTGAAAACCGCAACCGACAAAACCTTTTTGGCATGGTCCTGACCAATGATGTAGTCGTCCAGAAATTTTTTGATTTCTTTTGGCGATTTCAATGGAAGCGGATTGACCAGTTCTTTGCTCCTTTTGTAGGCAATCTCTTCCTGAACAATGCCGTAGGCCTGTTCAATGCACTGATCGCATATATGTCCTTCAATCCCCGCAACAAGCAAATTCACTTCGCTTTTTCCTCTGCCGCAGAATGAACATTTGTCTTCTTCCAATTTATTTTTCATTTTTTATTTCGATTTGCAAAGATAGTGATTTTTGACCGATTTGGCTCAGTCTGCCGGAAAGTATTTCTGCCTGATCTTGGTCGGCATCAGACGTCTCAATTCCTCATCGTTCAGCAGAAATCCGTAATGAAGCACCACCGCAAGTTCAAATTTCCACAAACCAAATTGGACCATCATGGTCAGATGGATTACAGCGGCGAGAATCAGCATGAAATATCGGGTTCTTTTCCAAATCACAAAAGGAACAAAAAGCAGCTGCTGAAGGATAATGAAATAATCAATCGATTTTGAAAAAAAAGAATTTGAAACCGGCCAGTGAAAGATACTGTCAGGAAATTGAGCATACTGGGCAAAGCTGTAATAAACCGCAATCCCCTGCTGCCAATGATGATCTGCCAGTTTGAAAAAGGCGTTGTTCAGATAAACCATAAAAATATGCAGGATGATCGACCAGACCGCCAGCACCGATATGAAGGGAAATTTTCCCTTTGTCCTGTTGAGCGAAAGATATCTGAAACTGTCTGCAAACACAAAAAACAGCAGCGTGAATTTGAGTATGATATCGCCCCAGGTCACAAACTGATAGCTCAGATGAAACAAAATCAGATAACAGCAGAAAACCAGAAATGAAATCAGATTTCTGAACAGACCAAGTATGAACAGAATCAGAATTAGTCCGTAAAATAAAAAGAAAAGTCCGCTGTTTTGAGTAATGAATACCGAAATTTTATCGGTCGGAAGAAAAGAATTGAGTTCGGGATTCAGAAAAATCGAAGCCGAACGCCACATATAGAACAAATCGACCAGAAGAATCAGTCCGATCAGCACCCGAAAGACCGAAGGGAAAATTTTTCGCTCAGCTGTAAAAAATCCCTTCATTTCTCTTTCTTATAAGAAGTTACATAAAAAACGTCTTTACCCGCTTTGTATGTAAAATCACCTTTATAATCCGGATCAAATGCAATCACAGTCGGTATCCTGACTGTGGAAATTTTAACCGAATCAAATTTGAAATCCGGATTTTCTTCAGCATACAGTTTTACATAATTCCTGAGACTTTGTGCAATCTTTGACAGATAAGGATCGCTTTCAACCCGATTTTCAAAATCATTCGGAACTTTGTCTTTCAGCTCTTTGTAAATCCCCATCTGATAATCAAAATCAAATGCTTTGAGCGATTCGAGATAAATCCGTCTTTTGACAAAAACCCGTTTGTCGTCCCAAATCGAATCTTTTCTCTCTTTTTCGAGTTTTTCAGAAAGATTAACAGTCCGGCTGATTTCTCCGTTTGAATAAAATTCATAAACCACATCGTAGTCTGTGGTCGTGGCAGGTGCATACATCCGATAACCGATCGGAAAGAATGGTTTGAACCAGTTTTTGAAAGATTTGGTCGTAATAAAACTTGCTCCACACACCATTGTCCAGTATATGACAAACAGCGTAAGGAGCAGTTTATTGGGTTTCATTTCTAATTGTTTTAATCTCTGGCCGGCAGCAGGATTTCGTCCACCATGCCGTATTCTTTGGCTTCGGCAGATGTCATCCAGTAGTCGCGGTCGCCGTCGTGCTGAATCTTTTCAAAGGTCTGACCCGAATGATCGGCAATGATCTGATACAGTTCTTCTTTCAGTTTCAGAATTTCCTTCAAAGTGATTTCCATATCTGAAGCCTGACCCTGAGCACCGCCCATCGGCTGATGGATCATCACTCTCGAGTGTTTCAGCGCAGAACGTTTTCCCTTTTGACCTGCACACAGCAGCACGGCACCCATTGAAGCCGCCATACCTGTACAGATGGTGGAAACATCGGGTTTTACAATCTGCATGGTATCATAAATTCCCAAACCGGCATAAACGCCGCCGCCCGGTGAATTGATATAAATCTGTATGTCTTTTGAAGCATCAACGCTTTCCAAAAACAGCAGCTGTGCCTGAATGATGTTGGCCACCTCATCGTTGATCGCTGTGCCCATAAATATAATTCTGTCCATCATCAGACGCGAAAACACGTCCATCTGGGCAACATTCAGTTTTCTTTCCTCAACGATATAAGGGGTCATGCTCTGCACATAAGAATCAACATGAAGACTGCTGATTCCTTTATGTCCGGTTGCATATTTCTTAAATTCTTTACCTAAATCCATTTTTAAATTTTAATTGTTCAACCAAAAGTACACAAATTTTTAAATAAAAAACTTTGTTCTTTTTAATGATGATGATCATGGTCGTGGTCATGATCGTGGTGATCATGGTCCTGATCGTGATGATGATGGTGTGCATGTTTTTCTTCCATCAGTTTGACAAAATCATCAAAACTGATTTCTTTGACCTTCATTTTCACATTGTCTTTGAATACTTTCTTCATTTTGTCAGCAAACACCTGTTCGCTCATTCTTCTGAATTCGTTTTGGTTTTTGATCGAACTTTGAACAATGCTTTCAATGTCATCGTCTGTCAGATTGAACTGACCGTACATCGCCATCTGTCCTTTAATGCTTGCTCTGATTGCATTGACAACATCCTCATATTCAACTTTCAGATCGTGATCTTCTGCAATTTTTGATTCAATCAGCTGATAACGGAGACCGTCTTCTTCTTTTTTCAACTGTTCGGCAGCTTCTTCAACCGAACCCAGTTTTTCGTTTGAATAATGCAGCCATCTGCTCAGGAATTCGTTGGGCAGATCAAATTTGGTTTCTTTGATCAGGGTTTCAACCACCTCATTCACCATCTGGTTGTCGGTTTCGCGCTCATACATTTTTTCGGCTTCCTCCTGAATCTTCTGTCTGAATTCTTTTTCATTTTTTACAGCACCTTCACCATAAATTTTATCAAACAGCGCCTGATCGATCGGAGCCGGTTCAGACTTGCTGATTTCGGTAATGGTCACCTGAATCAGACCGTCAAACTCTTTCTGTTTTTCTTCAGGCATATCGAGTATGTTTTCCAAAGCAGAAGCTTTGTCGCTGATATCGCTCGTTTTCACTACCACTTGATCACCGACTTTTTTGCCGATAAATTTCTTTGGTTTTGCCAATTCGTCGGTAAACAGATAAGTTTCTTTTTCAAATCCGCCTTCCACTACATTTTTGTCTTTGTCAAGTTCTTTGATTTCGACTTTGATATTGACTTCACCGCCATCATCCACTTTGTCGATTGATTTTACGCTGCCGTATTTTTTTGAAAAATTATCTGCGTATTTTGAAATTTCATCCTCGCCCACCTTTATCTTATAGGTGTCAACTTTGATTTTTGACAAATCAACTTTGAAATCCGGTGCCAGTCCGATTTCGAATTCAAAATTCAAAGGATCTGCATCCCAGTCAAAATCCGGCTGTTCTTTCGGAAGCGGATTCCCAAGAATCGACAGTTTTTCTTTTTGGATGAAATCATTGATTCCGGTTTGAAGCAGCTGGTTCACCTCGTCAAAAACGATGCTTTTTTCAAATTGTTTCTTCACATAGCTCATCGGCACATGTCCTTTTCTGAAACCTTTTACAGTCGCTTTTTTTCTGTAATCGTTCAAAGTCTTTTCAACTTTTTCGGAATAATCCGATTTGTCAATACTTACGGTCAGTACCGAATTCAGTTTATCAATGCTGTTATGGCTGATATTCATTTCTTAAAAAATTAGGTTTGCAAAGGTACGTATTTTTTAAATTTAAAACTGTCGGTTCGAACGGAATGAATTTTTTAAAATCGGTGTTTTGAGAATTCTGTGCCTTGAACTGAATTTTGAGCCATACTGTTCATTTGTTTTGAATTAACTCACTAACTTTGTCATCCTTAAAAATCAAAAAAAATGAGTTTAGAGTCAAAAATCATGGAGCAGCTGAAAGAAGCGATGAAATCTAAAGACTCAATCGCACTGGATGCACTCCGCGCCATCAAATCAGAAATACTGCTTTTAAAAACTTCTGGATCTCATGCAGAAATCACCGCAGAACAGGAAATTGCAATGCTTCAGAAAATGATCAAACAAAGAAAAGAAGCGGCGGAACAGTTCCTTGCCAACAAGCGTGAAGAGCTGGCAAACAAAGAACTTGCACAGGCAGACGTGATTCAGAAATTCCTTCCTGCCCAACTTTCAATCGAAGAACTGGAAACCAAACTGAAGGAAATCATTCAGCAGGTCGGTGCAGAATCTGCAAAAGATATGGGCAAAGTAATGGGAATGGCCGGGAAACTTCTTTCGGGAAAAGCAGAAGGCAAAACCATCGCTGACACCGTAAAGAAACTTCTGGGTTAAAATCAGAAAGACACCTTATTATATATAACCTTATAACCCTTCAAGAGTTTGAAACTCTCGAAGGGCTTTTTCATAATTTCTAATTGAAAACTACCAATCGAAAAATATGACATCTCTCAGCTTTTTCGATTGATAATCAGCACTTCTTAACGTTTTTAACTTTTTTCGGATTTTTAACAGAAATTTAACCAGCTTCGAAATTCAGCCACAGCAGGACGATTCGTAAGCTTGGACTTCAAAATTGGGTCAGTTTGAAACCCGGCAGTTTAACGGTCGGAACCGCCATCGTATTTTTGCACTGCAAATCTGAAAAAAATAAAACATGAAATCAGTAGTTACATTTGTATTACTTATCGGCTTTATTGCATTCGGCGGTGCCTCAGTTTTTAACGGTATCAAGGGACTGTCCGGCAGCGGAAAAGTTTCCTGGTACGGCAACCAATTCCATGGAAAGAAGACCGCAAGCGGTGATGTGTACAATATGCACGAATACACCGCAGCACACAAAACACTTCCCTTTGGAACCAAAGTGAAGATTACAAATCAGAAAAACGGTAAATCTGTAGTTGTTGAAGTAAACGACAGAGGTCCGTTTGTGAAATCAAGAGAATTCGATCTGAGCCGCGCAGCTTTCAACGAGATTGGAAACACAAATTCAGGCGTGATCAGTGTGGATTACGAAGTCATTAACTAAGAAAAGGATTTTTTTTAATAACAAAGCCGTCAGATGACGGCTTTTTTTATGGTCTGAAATCAGTCTTCGAAATCAAAAAATGAAAAATGAACCCGACCGTATTTTCGGGTTTGAAGAAGATTCGGATATTCTTTAAAACTGATGTTCTTCGGATGTTCAACAATCAGTTCGCCTTCAGCGCTCAGAAAACCGTTTTCTTTGATCAAGTTAATCATCTGATCATATTCCTGCTGTTCAAAATTATAAGGCGGATCGGCATAAACCACATCAAAACCCGAATTCTGATGTTTTAGAAATTCAAATACATCATTTCTGATTACTGTGACCGTATTTTCAAGATTCATCTTTTTGACCGTATCCGAAAGAAATCTGACACAGCCCGGATCAATGTCCACCGAAACAATTCGTGAACTTCCTCTTGAAGCAAATTCAAGACTGATGCTGCCAATGCCCGAAAACAGGTCGAGCACCGAAATTGAATCAAAATCGTAATGATTGTTCAGCACATTGAACAAAGCTTCCTTTGCAAAATCAGTGGTCGGTCTGACCGGAAGATTTGCGGGTGCATTTATCCTCTTTCCTTTGAATGAACCTGAGATAATTCGCATTTCATTAATTTGTATAAACTGTAATTTCTCAGCACCGCATCGTCTTTCAATGCCTGGCTGAGATTTCGGATATATTTTCTGAGAATTTCAAAAACTTTGATTCCGGATATCAATTCACCGTAAGTTTTTACCTGTGTTGAATTGGTGTCAAGTTCGAGCTGCTCCATTGCATAAAGCGAATAAAACAGCACATCTTCGCCGGTTGGTGTTTCAAACAGATTGTAAAAAATAATGTTTCCGCCGTCGGTTACCAGAATCTCAAGATTGTGATGATTCAGATTCAGATGAACCATCTTTCGGTCGCTGACTGTGATCGTATCGATCAATAATTTGGCAGAATGACAATATTCAACAGTTGAATAAAGCTGGTTCAGTCTGTCGATCAGTTGTTGTGAAACGCCGTAAACGATCTGTGCACCAAATCGGGTTTCTGATTTGAGCAGTTTGTTATTTTCAAATTCGGCTTCACTGAAATTCAGCAGATTCTCCAAACTTTCATCCGAATATTCATTGGGAACTACATTAAAAAAAGAGGAAACAAAAGCAGCTTTCACCCGATCAAAATTTCTCCTCAGACTTAAGTTGATTTCAAATTCTTTGATGATTTCGGTTTCCCAATTGTTGGGTTCTTTCACAACAAATTCAGATACAGCCGGACGCTCTCCGCTTCGGGTGCAATATGAAAAACCTTCTTTGTAAAAAATCAGGTTCAGCTGACTGATATGATTTGAATGTGTTGCGATAGGTCTTGACTTTTGAGCGGTAAAGATAATCCATTCCTGACTAATTTTTGGTTTTACCGACAGTCAAGCTTGTAAATGAGATTGAATTATTTGAAAAATCAATTTACAATCAATTGATTTTTAATCAATTATTATTTTACTGAATTCTTTCAAAAGCAATACAAATTTCTTCAAATGATTTGATCCAAATTCGTGAAAGTCATTTATCAAAAAAACCAATTATTATGAACAAATTCAAATTTTTAAGCACGATCCTGATTTCGGTATTTTTACTGAATTCATGTCAAGAGGGCGCTGACAGCAGTTATGCTGAATACAGCAGCCCTGAAGTTTTGGAATCCAGTGCAGACGAAGCGGATGATTCAGCTATCAGTCAGACAACAGCACCTTTAAATTCAACCGCAGCCGATTACAGCCATCCTGACAAGAAATTTGTAAGAACCGCAGACTTGTCGATGGAAGTAAAAAGTGTGTATGAATCCACCACCAGAATCGAAAACAAAGTATCCGAGCTTGGCGGATTTGTAACCAAAAGCGATTTGGCTTCAAATGTATTTTCTGAAAAGACCTATGAAATTTCAAAAGACAGCGCAATCGAAGTCAGAAAATATACGGTCAGCAACCGGATGACACTGAGAATCCCGGAAACAGAACTTTCAAAATTTTTGATTGCTTTGGGTGATGAAATCAGTTTTTTGGATTATAGAAACATTCAGGCGGATGATGTCAGTCTTCAGCTTTTGTTGAACCAGATGGAACAGCAAAGAATTGAAAATGTACACGGGAAGCTTGAAAACCTA
This sequence comes from Flavobacteriia bacterium, assembly GCA_019455045.1. Taxonomy (GTDB): domain Bacteria; phylum Bacteroidota; class Bacteroidia; order Flavobacteriales; family Weeksellaceae; genus Moheibacter. The sequence goes on along the minus strand of JACFND010000019.1, from coordinate 9,419 downwards.
ACTTCGGAAAACGGAAAAATCAGTGAAAAACAGCAGGTGATTTCAGACGGAAACAACAAACAGTCTGAACTGGATCGTGAAAAAATCAACCGAATGAAAACCGAAGATCAAATCGCCTACAGCACAGTCAGCCTGACGATCAAAGAAAAAGAAAAAGCAGCCGAAATTCCGGTGATCAATCTCAAAGATTTTGATGACAAATACAAAACCGGATTTTGGCTTTCAGCGTGGAATTCTGTAAAAGGAGGTTTTGATCTGCTCCAGACCATACTGGTCGGAATTCTTTATCTCTGGCCGGTTATTGTACTGGGTTCGTTAGTCTGGTTTGCAATCCGTAAATACAGAAAATCAACAAACAGAATATCTGCCTGACGTTCAGTTTCATTTTGGATAAATTCAAATCCCGCCCGTCAAAAGCGGGATTTTTTATGTTCGGTTCAAAAAACGGTAAATCATCAGCTTTTTTAGTAAATTTGGCAAAAATATAGTTCAGGTTGAAAATCATTGCAGTCATTCCGGCGCGTTATGCCGCCAGTCGTTTTCCCGGAAAACTAATGGCCCTTCTCGGCGACAGATCCGTTATACTGACCACCTATGAAAATACGGTCAGAACGGGGCTTTTCGATGATGTGTTTGTGGCCACGGATTCTGAAATCATCTATGATGAAATCACAAAAAACGGCGGGAAAGCAATCATGAGCCGAAAAGAACACCAGACCGGCAGCGACCGAATTGCAGAAGCAGTTGAAAATTTGGATTGTGATGTGGTGGTGAATGTTCAGGGCGATGAACCGTTTGTAAAAAAAGAAGCGCTCGGGAAACTGACCGAAGCATTCAGAAATGATTCAAAAAATGAAATTTCGCTTGCCACGCTTGCTCAGAAGATGGATAATGATGAAGATATCAATAATCCGAATGCGGTGAAAGTCAATTGGGATATCAACAATTTTGCACTTTATTTTTCAAGAAGTCCGATCCCCTATCCGCGGGAGACGGAATTCAGAGCAGATTACTATCGGCATATCGGGATTTATGCTTTCAGAAAAAAAGCATTGCTCGAATTTTCAAAACTGCCGATGAGACAAAACGAAAGAGCCGAGAAATTGGAACAGCTCCGATATCTCGAGTACGGTATGAAAATCAAGGTGCTTGAAACCGGATTTATGGGAATCGAAATTGACACACCCGAAGATTTGGAAAGAGCAAATGCCTATTTAAAAAAACTTCAAACAGCCGACAAATGAGTTTTAAAAATTTTCCGATGGTGACACGCGTTGTGTACGGACGCGGCTGTTCAAGGCAGATTGAAGAGATCGTGAAACCTGTCAGAAAGAACGGTCATCCGGTCATCTATTTTGCAGATCACTGTTTCAAAGGCAAGACGCTTGAGAAGAATATACCGATCCAAAAAAACGATAAAATCATTTTTATAGATACCGACCGTGAACCGACCACTGCTTATGTGGACCGGCTCAGGGATGAACTGGTCGGTGAATTCGGAGAAATCTCGGGCATCATCGGTTATGGCGGCGGGAGCGTGCTCGACATGACCAAGGCGGTTGCGCTGATGATGACCAACAAAGGTTCATCCGCAGATTATCAGGGATGGGATCTGGTCAAAAATGAAGGTGTTTATCATGCCGGCGTTCCTACACTGAGCGGAACAGGCGCTGAAGTTTCAAGAACCTGTGTACTGACCGGGCCGGACAGAAAATTGGGAATGAATTCAGATTTTACACCATTCAATCAGGTAATACTTGATCCGAAACTGACAGAAGATGCGCCGAAAGATCAGGCATTCTATACCGGAATGGACTGTTATATCCACTGTATCGAGTCGCTGAACGGAACATATCTGAATGCTTTCAGCAGGAGTTATGGCGAAAAAGCGCTTGAACTCTGCAAAAAAATATATCTCGAAAAAGAAGAATGGGACGATGAATCTTATGAAGATCTGATGATGGCCTCCTGGCACGGCGGAATGAGCATCGCCTATTCTCAGGTGGGTGTTGCGCATGCACTGAGTTACGGTTTGTCGTATGTAATGGGCATCAGACACGGACTCGGAAACTGTATCGCATTCAATCAGATTGAAGAATATTATCCTGAAGGCGTTAGAGATTTCAAAAAGATCATTGAGAAATTCAAAATCGAACTTCCCAAAAATGTCTGTTCAGAGCTTTCTGAAGATGAAATGAAGAAAATGGTCGGTATTGCAATCAGACTCGAACCACTTTGGGAAAATGCGTTTGGAAAAAACTGGCGTGAAATCGTCACTGAGAAAAAAGTCAGAGAACTGTATGAAAAAATGTAAACCGGCAATGGTTAAAAATCAATTGCTGCCTCTAATTATAATGATGATTGGTTTTTCGCTGAATGCACAAACCGCAGATCAGATCATCAGTCAGCATCTTGAAAATTCAGGCGGAATCAAAAATTGGAAGAATCTGAACAGTATCATTATGAAAGGTGATGCGCTGCTGAGTTTGGAACAGTCGTTTCCGATTGTGATTTATCACAAAAGACCTTATCAGAAAAAAGTCATTTTTATGGTCAATGGCAAGGAAATGCTGAATGAAGGTTATGACGGAAAAAACGGCTGGACTTACAATGAGATTTCGGGTAAAAATGAAATCCTAAAATCCTATCAGCCGGATTCTTTTGAGGATGATCTGCTTGATTATTCAAAAAAAGGGTTTACCGCTGATTACATCGGAAAAGATAATTCGGGCAGTCAGGAATGTTACAAAGTTGAACTGACAAAAAATGTAAATCATACCACTTATTGTTTTTCGACCAAAGACTATTCGCTGCTTTGGGAAGAAAACAAGGATGAAAAAATGTTTTATCAGGATTACAAAAAATTCGGAGGTCTTGATTTTGCGACCCGAATCGTCGGTCAGCCAAAAAAAGGAGGTGAATACGTGATCAAATTCAGTTCGATTCAAATCAATCCTGTCATTTCGGACAAAGAATTCAAATTCTGATTTTTCATAAAAACAGAAAAGGCCCCAAATATATGGAGCCTTCACCTGAATTATTTTTATCTCTTAATTATTGATAAATTTCCTGGTTACCAATTCACCGGTTTCGGTTATCACCGCCACCACTATCACCTGATGATTGAAATTGAGTGAATTGATTTTAAATTCATTAGAATTGATTTCTGAATTCTTAAAAACAGACTTTCCAACCAGATTAAAAATCTCAATTTCAGAAATTTTATCGATGGTTAAAGTCACCACAATCTTGTTGTCCTTTTTAGCAAACAATATCTCGTTGCCGACATTCGCATCGATGCTCTTTGTTTTGGTCGGACGATAAACAATAACAAATCTGTCGTTGTATTCGCCCGGTCTGGTCATGAATTTATAAGGTTTCTCGGTCAGATTCACCACACGGTCAAGCAGCAGGTCGATCAGCCAGATATTCTGACCTTCAGCAAATACACCTTCTTTGTCAAAAATCGAAATGATGTATGTGCCGGTTTCGAAAGCACGATATCCGAGATTTACCTTGTCGAGATTGTCAAAAGATTTTCTGCCCTGAATCAGTAACTGATGGTCTGCTGTCAAAGTATAAAGTTCATCAGACAAATTGAGCGCATCGCTGTCATCGGCAGTATAAGCATCGTCTCCTCCATCGAAATAAACCACAGCAGACATAAAATCAACTTCAGATGGTGTGGTCAGTGTCAGCCAGTAACGATCTGCCGGTTCGGGAGCAACTCCTTTTCCAAAATACTCAGGACTTCCCGGGCTGTTGGCAGCCACCCTGTACTGATTTTTGAAATCAAGGGTCTGACCGTTTGCACCCGGAAGCGCTCTGATCAGGAAAGCTGTCGCCGGACGGGTGTATCTGTTTGGAATTTTTTTGTCTGACAATGCAGAACTCGACGGTGCAGCGGTACCTGTACCCGGTCCAGAAGCGTTGAAGACCGCATAACTGCTGCCTCCGTAACCAGATCCCATTTGTTCAAAAAGTGCATTTCCGCGATTGTCCCAAAACATGAAATCTGCGGTGATTTTTGAACTGTTGTCCTGATAAAGCTGCATCAGATCCAGATTTGACGGATAAGGATTTCCGACCAGATTGAAACCGTGATCGACTCCGGGCTGAGTGGTGGTATAGGACAGCGGATAATTCAAAATTCCATTGAAAGGTTCGCCCTTCATCACCGCATCAATGGTCGAAGCCGGAATGCTTGCCACAGGCGGTTCTTTGATCGCCAGACCGCGGCCGGCGATATAATCACCGTTATATGCATTGTAGAAGAAATTGAATTCTTCTTTGTGATAAATCACATAGGGCGGATTGGTGTATATCTGTTTGATTGGCTGACCAATTACCGGCGAGATGATATAATTGTACTGTTTTCTTTGAGGTGAGAAAATGAAATTTCTTTTTGCCGTAATCTGACCGGTATTGACCGCCGAATCATCATTCTGAACCAGCGAACCGCCGCTTTCGATTACAAAATCATCAGCAGTTGCATCATTTTGAATAGATCCGTCAACCGTCAGTGCTTTGTCCTTTCCGATAAATATTTTTCCGCCTGCATCCACTTTCAGCCGTTTTGCCTGAGCATTGTCGACATTTACGGTCAGTGTTTTTCCGTTGGGCACTCGGACGCATTTGGTGATATCGGGGACTGTATTGTTGGACCAGTTGGATGCAACGCTCCAGTTACCGGTATTGGCGAGATAATCTGAAAGATCAGGATTTACTTCGACTGATTTGGTTGCTGCGCAGGCACCCGGAGAATAAGCTGCACTTGCAGTATAATTTTGAGTGGTTGCAGGTGAAGCATAAACTTTTAATGCATGACCTCCGGTATACGGATTGGTTAACGCCTGATTGGTAAACAATCCGGTCGTTGGAGTCCAGGTTATCGGTGCCTGTATATCGCCGATTATTTCAATATCATCTATGTACCAGTTGTCAAGACCGTTACTGCTTCCAATATATCCAAACAGAAAAGAAATCGTTGGTGAACCGATATAGGCACTCAAATCAACAGTTACAGTTTCAGCATTTATATTTGCTGCTATATTGGTTCTGCTCCATGCAGTCGCGAAATTTGCACCGTCGGTAGAAATTCCGAGTATAATATTTCGTGATAATCCAGTACCTGCTTTGAACACGAATTTATGTTTGAATTTAAAGGTCAGACTGGTATAGGAAGAAACATCAAAGCTGGCGATATCACCGTCAATAAGAGGGTATAAAAGAGTCTGGGTGCCGTTTTGATTGGTATTACTTGCTCTATATATTCCAATCTCAGGCATGACTCCACCTGCATTATTCGAATTGAAAAAACCTGCATACACTCTGGTGTTGTGTGATGCCTGCACACCCCAACTCGATGTTGAAAGATCGTCCTGATGAATCTGGATATTGCTCAATTTTGCACCGCTTGCTGTCAATTCCGAATAATCCAAATCACAGTTTCCGGGTGTTGAATGATCTGCTTTGACAACATTTACTGCAGGCGGCGGATCGCTCACTACAATCGTGACCGGATACCTGGCAGATTCACAACCTGCATCGGCTGCTGCAACATAATAAGTTGTTGTCTGAGTTAAATTTGGTGTTGTAAATGTTCCTGAATTTCCGTTGATGGTCGCAATTGGTGTTCCACCCAAAGAGACGGCATAAAGTCTCAACTGAGTAGTTCCCGAATTTCCGGTAACCGTAATATTTGAAGTACCTGAACTGCAGACAGGGTCTGCGGCAGCCGAGCTAACAGCTCTTGAACAGGCAGAAGTATTGATACCGGTCACAATCAGTGAAAAATCCTGACTTCCTCCGGTCAGTGTTCCTTTGTATGTGATGGTAATTGTATAGGCTCCCGAAGCACCGGGAATGTCCACTCTTTCAAACGGATCCACATTGTTGTCTCCCTTTCCGTTGGTGGTCACACCGGTTAGTTTCCAAGGGTAAAAAGTGGTTCCTCCTTTTGTCACCCTGATGTCCAAGTCATTGACCAAAACAGGAGTAGTCCTGTTTAAAGTGCCATTATTCACCGATCCGGGTCGATCTGTCCAACTGATAGAAGCAATCAGCGGGTTCAAACCGTCTGAATCTACAGTAAAGGTGAGAGTCTGTCCTGTGCTGATACTGGCTTCCTCGATAATTGAATGTGTATCTTTATATGAAATTGTTTCAGCTGCTCTCTTTGCATTCATCAGCCCCCAGCCCCAAATCGCGTCCGGTCCTGTCGGTCCTGCATCATCGGCAGTGTGGAGCACGAGGCCTTTAAGGGTAGCCGCTCTCATAAAAACTGAATTCAATTTATTGTAATGTTCCTGAAGAAGAAGAAGTGTTCCCGAAACATTGGGAGTAGCCATTGAAGTTCCGGATATACTATTATAGGCTGTGTCTGTATTTTGATAAGTTGAATACACGCCTGTACCGTTTCCGGTCAAATCAGGCTTGATCCTATAATCATCAGTCGGCCCCTGGCTGCTTGTTGAATTGATAAAGACACTATTTAGATTACCACCTGAATCAACATTCGCATCCTGCGCATTAGCGATGACGAGATTATTTTTACTCGTAGCATGACTTGAAAGTTTGTCATAGCCGGAAACACCTCCTACAGGCTGCGGATTTACAAAAAGTCCGTCATTTCCGGCAGCAACGACCATTAAATAATATTTTGCATTAAACATCAGATTGTCCCAATCTCTCGAATCATCCACGTATGCTCCAAATACCCATGCAGGTAATGACGAAGCGCCCCATCCGTATGAGTGACTGGATATAAGCATTCCCTTGTTGCTGGCAGCATTTGCAGCTTCACTCAGGTCGTTATTCCAATCATATCCCACTGCTTTTCCATAAGGAGCCATTCCTTTTGCCTGCGGTTCCACGCCCGAAGCCATAATTGTACCGGCAACATGCGCAGAGTGAAAATTTAAGACTGTCGTGCCATCACCTATTGAATAACGGTTATTTCCTCCGTCACCGTCATATTCCTGATGCGTTATTCTGGCTACTCCTTCATCCCAGATATGCGCAGTCATATTCTGACCCATCAGATTAAGACCGAGCGAACCGCCAATCTGGAGATGGTTGGTTCGGGTAGAACGTGCTGCGTCAAGATTAAATGTCGTATAATAGACCGGCGTGCCATCAGCAAGGAATTTTTGAAGTTCGGCACGTCTTCCGTTTTCTTCAATAACAAGAGGAATATTCAGTTCTGCTGCTTTTTTTAATGCATATTCTTTGTCTGCCAAATATTGTGCGTGAAATTGTTCACTGAGCGACTGTAGCGTTGCAGTATCATAATTTGCGGTAATTTTTTTGATTTCGTCGGCTGTCTGACCAAACAGCAGACTAGCCGCCACTGTAAAAAACAAGAGTAGTTTTTTTCTCATTTGAATGAATCTTTTTTTCAGTCTTTATGCAAAACAATCGTGGCGGTTGGATAGGCTAAAAAAATAAATGATTCAAGCTGATTTATAGGTCTGCTGATGAATTTCGAAAGTAAAATTAAACAAATTTTAACAATATCCTAATATTTTTTTCACTCGGATTTCAATGAATCAAAATGAACCGTAAGCTCTTTCATTTCGAGTATTCCAATTTATAATTGCTGCGGAAATCGTAATATATTTGAATCTTAACCAACGTCCAGTCGATTATAATCAACCTACCTCCTCATCCCAATCTCAATCCCTTTGATCCTTCTGTAGAGTTCGGTCGCATAATTGTCGGTCATACCCGAAACAAAATCGAGTACGCCCAAAACTTTCTGATAATCGGTTCCATTCTCATAAAGAAATTGCGCCGGAATCAGTTTGACCGCTTTTTCGTCTGCCTGACTTCGATCCGATTTCAATACCGGTTCGACAAAATGTGAAAGCAGTTCGTACATCACATTGTAACCTGCATTTTCAATTTCAACCACCGAATAATGATTGTAAATATTTTCAATCGAGAATTTTTCAATTTCTTTTAAAACATTGATGGCTCCGCGACTGTCGTCAATCAGTTTCATCAGCGAACGGTCAAGACTGCCGTCTAGAACCCGGTCAAAATGATTTTGATAGGCTTCAACCGTTTTTTGGATCAGCAGGCCGATGGTTTTTGCTCTGAGAAATGATATTTTTTCATTTTTATCGATGATCAGGTTTTGACGACCTTTCAGACTGTCTGTTTCGTCTGTGTCCAAAGCAGAAATTAGACTGAGCAGCATATCCGAACATTCTTTGTGACTGATGATTCCCAACCGATGAGAATCTTCGAGATCGATGATGTTGTAACAGATATCGTCGGCGGCTTCAACCAGCCAGACAAACGGATGACGACGACAGATCAGCGGATTATTGCTTTCAATCATCATTTGGGTCTCGGCGGCTATCTTTTTGAAATTTTCTTTTTCGGACTGAAAGAATCCGAATTTCTTCCGATGAAGAATCTTTTTATCGGATGCAGCAGATTCGCAGGGATATTTTGCAATCGAAGCCAGCGTGGCAAATGTCAGACCGATGCTGCCTTCAAATTTTCCGCTCTGCACCTGGGTCAGAATCCGGATTGCATTTGCATTTCCTTCAAATCTGATAAAATCATCCCATTCTTTTTCAGTGAATTTTGATTTCAGTTTCTGCTCATTTCGTTTGAAATAGTCTGCAATCGCATCTTCGCCCGAATGACCGAACGCCGGATTTCCGATGTCATGACACAGACAGCCGGACGAAATCACATTGTACAGATTATACCGATAAAACTGTTTTGATTTTTCGGTCAGCTGATTATCATATTTTTCTGCAATAAATTCACCTGCCAGATTTCCGAGCGATCTTCCGACCGACGCAACCTCAAGCGAATGGGTCAGCCGGTTGTGAACAAATACGCTACCCGGCAACGGAAACACCTGTGTTTTGTTTTGAAGTCTTCTAAAGGCGGATGAAAAAATAATCCGGTCAAAATCGCGCTGATAGGCGGTTCGTGTGTCGCTGCTGAGCTCTTTGCCGAATCTGCCGGCAGAATAAATCAGATTCAAATCCATAATCTTCAAATATAGCTTTTTGAAAAATAAGATGGAATTCTTTTTTAAATTCAGTTCAATCAAATTAAATTTGCACTGCTTTTTTTAAGGCGGGATGTAGCGCAGCCCGGTAGCGCGCCACGTTCGGGACGTGGAGGCCGTCGGTTCGAATCCGGTCATCCCGACAAAAAGAAAAGTCCATCCGACAGGATGGATTTTTTTATTTGCGGCAGCAGGGAGAAAGCTCGCTTTCGGACGGATGCCGCAAATAAAAAAACAGGCGCGCAGCGACTGACTTTTCTTTTTGAATCAACCCCAAACCCGGATCAACGGAGTTAATCCGGCGGAATTGATTTTGTTGGATGTGGGGTGTTGGGTGTCGGATGCTGGAAGATGGAGGATGGAAGATGGAAGGGTATTAATG
>JACFND010000018.1:26062-46776 GCA_019455045.1 Flavobacteriia bacterium | reverse complement strand
AAAAAATTTCCAGAATAACTTTTCAACTTACACAGTTAATGAGATGCTACCATTTTTGCAGATAATTTCGCTTGTTTTCTCATCTTTTGACACAGAACAGACACAAAAACATTTGAAACACTGATTAAATCAATATATTTCATTTTTTGTATTGGAAAATAGCCGAATTTTAATTTTATCATTCAAATATCGCACCCTATCGGGTATAATTAATTAAATAATATTAATTTTATACCCGATAAGGTATAACTTCAAATTATTTCTTAAATTTGTACCCCAAAGGGTATAATTATGAATATTTCAATTTCTGATTTTATCAAGAAAAAGAGAAAACAGCTCAATCTGACACAGCCCGAACTGGCGGAACGTGCTGGTGTCGGATTGCGATTTTTACGTGAGCTGGAGCAGGGAAAACAAACTGTTCGATTGGATAAAGTAAATCAGGTTTTGGCTCTGTTTGGCAGTGAGATCGGTGTCATTAAAAAATTTGAGGAATGAGACAGGCACAGGTTTTTTACAAAAATAATTTGGCAGGAATCATCGCTGAAAATGATGAAGGTTATACTTTTCAATATGATGAAAACTATTTGAAATCTGAAAACTCAAAACCGGTCAGTCTTACACTGCCAATGCAAAATCAAGCATTTGAAAGCAGAACTTTATTCCCGTTTTTTGATGGATTAATTCCTGAAGGCTGGTTGTTGAATATCGCAGTAAAAAATTGGAAAATCAATCAGAATGACCGATTTGGCTTACTGCTCGCACTTTGCAAAGACTGTATAGGATGCGTTTCAATCATATCCAAAGAAAATTAAAAATGGAAAGTAAATGTCTTTATTGTTATCAGCCATTAACTGAAAATGAAATCGATTTTCATCTGTCCTGTTCAAAAAAAATGTTTGGAACAATCCAACCGCCGACTTTGGATTTTGACATCAAACAGCTTGAAGAACTGGCCGCACAAATCGTTGTAAAAAGTATTGCAGTTACAGGTGTACAGCCAAAATTATCATTGGATCTGGAAAAGCAAAAAAGCGGCTTTTCAAGATTGACTATTGTAGGATTGAGCAGTAATTATATTTTGAAACCGCAATCAAAAATTTACAATGAATTACCTGAGAATGAGGATTTGACAATGCACTTGGCTGAACTTGTGAAGATTAGAACTGCAAAACATACTTTGATTCGGCTTGATTCGGGAGAATTGGCCTACCTGACCAAAAGATTTGATCGTGACAATGGAAAAAAAATCGCAGTCGAGGATTTTTGTCAATTATCAGAAAATCTTACTGAACATAAATACAGAGGTTCAATTGAAAAAATCGGAAAATTAACAGAGAAATACACTTCCAACACAGGATTTGAACTTCAGCGTTTGTTTGAACTCGTTCTTTTCAGCTATCTGACCGGTAATTCGGATATGCAACTGAAAAATTTTTCATTGATTGAAAACACTTTTGGTGAATACGAATTTTCACCTGCTTATGATTTACTAAGCACCGCATTGGTGATTCCGGATGATTCCGAAGAAACTGCATTGACCATCAACGGAAAAAGAAGAAAATTAAAACTGAATGATTTTAACCATCTTGCTGAATCGCTCAAAATTAATGAAAAGTCACTCAATGCGATCTACAGAAGGTTTGACAAAGTTCAGCTCAAATGGATACAATTTGTTCAGCAAAGCTTTCTGTCAAAAGAGATGAAGGTAAATTATACTGAATGCATCAATTCGAAATACAAAAATTTATTTCCTTAAATTGAAGTTCCAAATTGATTCTTAATCATTTAAAAAATTTATTTTTGGATTTATTTGAATTAAAATAATTTTCATTTTATTAAACGTCACACTCTGTCATCTTCACAATCTATCTTTGTTTCAAACCTAAAAAACAACAAAAATGATTTACACAGAAGAAGACTACAGAATCTTTATTTTCAGAACCGTAAAAATCCTTCAAAATCTGGATGCAAAACTGGGAACCATAGCTGTCAATCTGCTGATGCTTGGCGAATTGAAAGAGGTTAGTCAGGCGTTTGAACCGGGAGATACTTTTGAATTTAGGGATGAGCATTTTGAAGGCTCAAATGATGACAATCTCAAAATCGTGAATGCATTAAGATTAAAAGTCTGCAAAGCAATTGAAGAACTGCCCGAACTGAATTTTATCTCCGAATTTGATCTTGAAAACTGGGAGGATGAAGACGAAACCTGGGAAGATCAGTTTTTGGATGATTGATTTTCCGGTTTGCTTATGATTTAATAATTTTAATCTATTGCGATCATTCGTTATGATAATTATATCTTATTAACTTTGAATCGAACATTTAAAATTATAAGATCATGGCGAATCAAAAGAAAAAACTGACTTCTGTATCGGGACGGCCGATTGCAGAGAATCAAAATGTAAAGACAGCCGGAAAAAGAGGTCCGATGCTGATGGAAGATTTCTGGTTTATTGAAAAACTGGCTCATTTTGACAGAGAAGTAATTCCGGAGCGAAGAATGCATGCAAAAGGTTCGGGCGCTTTTGGAAAATTCACGGTTACCCACGACATCACCCAATATACAAAAGCAAAAATATTTTCTGAAATCGGAAAGGAAACCGAGCTTTTTGTCCGTTTTTCAACCGTTGCGGGTGAAAGAGGTGCTGCAGATGCCGAAAGAGATATCCGAGGTTTTGCAATTAAATTTTATACTGAAGAAGGTAACTGGGATTTGGCAGGAAACAATACACCGGTATTTTTTCTGAGAGATCCGTATCGTTTTCCGGATTTGAACAAAGCGGTCAAAAGAGATCCGAAAACCAATCTGAGAAATGCAAACCACAACTGGGATTTTTGGACACTGCTGCCCGAGGCGCTGCATCAGGTGACCATCACAATGAGCGAAAGAGGAATTCCGAAATCATACCGTCACATGAACGGTTACGGAAGCCATACCTTCAGCATGTATAACGCTGAAAACAAAAGAACCTGGGTGAAATTTCATTTCAAAACCGAACAGGGAATTCAGAATCTGAGCAATGAAGAAGCAAAAGAAATCATCGGTCGAGATCGTGAAAGTCATCAGAGAGATTTGTTTGATTCGATTGAAAAAGGAGATTTCCCTAGATGGAAACTGAAAATCCAGGTGATGACCGAAGAACAGGCGAAAAATATGCCTTTCAATCCTTTTGATCTGACCAAAGTTTGGCCGCAGGGAGATTTTCCGCTGATTGATGTCGGTGTAATGGAATTGAATAAAAACCCTGAAAATTATTTTGCAGATGTTGAACAGTCTGCATTCAATCCGGCAAATGTGGTTCCGGGAATCGGTTTTTCGCCCGACAAAATGCTTCAGGCAAGACTGTTCTCATACGGTGATGCACAGCGATACAGACTGGGTGTGAATCATTATCAGATTCCTGTGAACAAACCGAAATATCCGTTCCACAATCCGCATAGAGACGGACAAATGAGAGTGGACGGAAACGAAGGCAGTACGCTTCATTATTTTCCGAACAGCTACGGTCAGTGGGAAGAACAGAAAGAATTTACTGAACCTTCTTATGAGCTTTCGGGCGATGCAGGTCATTGGGATTTCAGAGAAGATGACAACGATTATTACACTCAGCCCGGTAATCTGTTCAGAATTATGAATGACGAACAAAAACAGCTGCTGTTCAGCAATACGGCTGCTGAAGTGGGCGGTGCCGAGAAATTTATTCAGGAAAGACATATCAAAAACTGTTACAAAGCAGATCCTGACTATGGAAAAGGTGTGGCAAATGCACTTGGAATTGATATCAACTCAATTGATTTGAGTTAAGTTTGACTAAGCATAATTGAAGCCGGTTCCGAAAGGGCCGGTTTTTTTATGTTCAAAGCGGAAGATCTTTAACGCCCTCGGTTGCAGTTTTTTGAATCACAGTCAGATTCGGAAATTTTGGAACGACGATCATCCGATCGGGATCGATCAGATAAATCGGTTTGTCAAAACTCTGATAATGAATCAGTGAGGCAGCCGGATAAACCATCAGCGAAGTGCCGATGACCAGCATGATGTCGCAATCCTCAACCACTTCAACCGCTTTGTCGAGCATGGGCACCATTTCGCCAAACCAAACGATATGCGGTCTGAGCTGTGCGCCGTCCTCTGCCCTGTCTCCAAGATTAATATCGCCCGGGCAGTCATAAATCAGCGAATCATCATTTTCTGATCTCGATTTGAGCAGTTCACCGTGAAGATGGATCACATTTGAAGAACCCGCTCTTTCATGCAGATCATCCACATTTTGGGTAATGACAGTTACTTCATAATCTTTTTCAAGTTCTTTCAAATAAATATGTGCTGAATTCGGCTGAACTTCAGACAGTTTTCTTCTTCTCTGGTTGTAAAAATCAAGCACAAGCTCGGGATCTTCAAGCCAGCCTTCGGGTGAAGCGACTTTTTGGATGTCAAGATTTTCCCACAAACCGTCCGAATCTCTAAAAGTTGAAATTCCGCTTTCGGCACTGATTCCTGCTCCGGTCAAAACCGCAATTTTCTTCATTTGATCCTATTTATCTGCTACAGAAATACAAAAATAATACGAATAGAAAAAATATAACCGTCAGCTGTATTACTTTTGCAGCGATGAAAATTTTGCCCAAAAATTTTTTGGAACGGATGAAAAATCGGCTGGGTGCTGATTATGACGATTTTGTGTCTGCCTGTCAGCGCAATACAGTTCAAAGTATTCGGCTCAATCCAAAAAAAGAGTTTTCCGAAATGGTTGTATCAAATTCCGTAAAATGGTACGACTCGGGAAAATTTCTAACCGAAAAACGACAGTTTATTACCGATCCGCTTTGGCATTCGGGTGTGTATTATGTGCAGGAATCGTCGTCGATGATCCTTGCAGATATTTTCAGACAGTTGTACGGAAACGATTCGCCCAAACAGGCATTGGATTTGTGTGCGGCACCGGGTGGAAAATCCACGTTGCTGCAAACTTTGCTGGCAGATGATTCGATTTTGATTGCAAATGAAGTCATCAGACCGAGGGCTCAAATATTAAAAGAAAATCACATCCGGCTCGGTTTGTCTGAGAATCTGATCATTACACAAAATGATCCGAGAGATTTCAGCGGTTTGGAAGAATTTTTTGATTACATCCAAATCGATGCACCCTGCAGTGGTGAAGGAATGTTCAGAAAAGACAAATCAGCTGTGGAAGAATGGTCTGAAGCCAATTGTCAGCTTTGTGCCGAAAGACAAAAACGGATCATTGCAGATATTTTTCCGGCTTTGTCAAAAGATGGTTTTTTGGTTTACAGCACCTGTACTTTTAATCCTGACGAAAATGAAAAACTGATCGATTGGGCATGCAATCAATTTGATTTCAAATCAATACAATTGAATTTCAAACCGGAATGGAATATTTCCGAGGTTGAATACAATGGTGTTTTCGGTTATTATTTTTATCCGCACAAAGTGGAAGGCGAAGGTCTTTTTGTTTCGGTTTTGAAAAAGGAATCGGGTTTTGGTCTGTTTCGACCGTCGGCAGTGAAAAGACAAAAACCGGTTTTGATTCCCGAATTGATTGAATCAGAAAACATTTTTAACGAAAACGGAATTCTGAAATTTGAAACCGAAATACTTTCAGCGATGAAACAGTCGGTTTCAAAAAAGCTCAATTTAGTTTATTCGGGCATTGAATTGGGTGAACTGAAAGGAAAAGATTTTATACCGGCTCAGGCTTTGGCGAATTTTCACAAAGAACTTCATCATTTTGAAAAAGTTGAAGTCGATGAAAAAACCGCGCTTGAATTTCTGAGAGGAAATGATCCGAATTTGGATTTGGACACAAAAGGAATTCGACTGTTGACTTATAAAGGATTTGGTTTGGGATGGGTCAAATTTCTCGGAAACCGTTCAAACAATTATTATCCAAAACCCTGGCGAATCAGAAATTTCTAAATCAGAAAATTTTCCGAAAAAGCTTCTTCGTTTTATTCGGCATAACTTGTTAACTTTGTGCAAAACATTAAAAAATGGAACGATTGACCGGAACCGGAGTCGCATTGGTTACTCCTTTTAACGAAAATGGAAGTATTGATTTTCAATCACTTGAAAAACTGGTTGAATCGGTTATCAAAGGAGGAATCGATTATCTGGTTTGTCTGGGAACCACCGGTGAAACGCCCACACTTTCAAAACAGGAAAGAAAAGATGTGGTCGCAGCCATCGCTTCTGCAAATTCGGGCCGACTGCCGATGGTGCTTGGGATTGGCGGCAACAATACGGCTGCACTGAAAGAAGAATTCAATCAAACCGATCTGTCTCCGTTTACAGCGGTTCTTTCGTCTTCGCCAAATTACAACAAACCAAATCAGGAAGGTATCTATCAGCATTACAAAGCTTTGGCTGAAAATACGGATGCTGACATCATTCTGTACAATGTTCCGGGCAGAACCGGTTCAAATATCAATTCGGAAACAACTTTGCGATTGGCAAATGATTTCAAAAACATCATTGCCATCAAAGAAGCTTCACCCAATTTTGTTCAAAGCACAGAAGTTCTGAAATCAAAACCGGCTGATTTTAAAGTGATTTCGGGTGATGACGAATTTGGTCTGCCGATGACACTTGCAGGCGGCAGCGGTACGATTTCGGTGATCGCACAGGGATTGCCCGAACTCTATTCTCAGATGATCCGTTTTGGTCTGGAAAGAAAGGTTGACGAAGCTTATCAACTTCATTACAAATTGATGGATATCACCCGTTCGATTTATGTGGAAGGAAACCCGACCGGCATCAAATGTCTGCTTGCCCACAAGGGAATTTGCAAGCCGTTTACACGTCTTCCGCTGGTTCCGGCAAGCAGTAATTTGTCACAAAAAATCAGGTCATTGCTTATAGCTGTCAATTAATAATTTATTATTTATTTGATTATCATTAATTTACGCTTAATTTAAGTCGAAATTTTTTGGTAAAATCTTAACAGTTTGAATCGCACAATTGATTTAAGTTTGTGCCGAATTATTCTTAAATTTGCAAAATGTTTAAAAAAGCAGCCCTATTATTGTTTTCAGTGATGATGCTGACCGCCTGTAACCGCAGAATGGAAACCGCACTGAAAAGTTCGGACAAAGATTATATACTGCAGGTCGCAAACGAATTTTATGACGAAGGAAAATGGATGAATGCAATTGAATTGTATTCAAAGATTTCATCTGCATTTTCGGGTTCGGAGGAAGCAGCAGATATCGCATACAAATTGGCTGATGCAAATTACAATGACAAGAGTTATAGACTGGCAGGACATCAGTTCAAAACTTTTTATCTGACCAATCCGGGCGATCCGAGAGCTGAGGAAGCTGCATTCAGATCTGCTTATTCATTTTATCTGGATTCGCCGGTTTATAACCGAGATCAAAAAAGTACATACAATGCGATTGACGAACTCCAGCTTTTCATCAACAATTATCCGAACTCTGCAAAAGTTGACGAAGCCAACGGGTACATTGACGAATTGAGACAGAAACTTGAGAAAAAGGCATTTGAAATCGCAAAGATTTATTACAAAACCATGAAATACAAAGCGGCAGGAATCGCTTTTGACAATATGCTGGATGACTATCCGGACACAAAACTGAGAGAAGAAGCAATGATGTATTCGCTGCGTTCAAAATATGAACTGGCAGTGAATTACAGCCGTTTTGAAGACAAGGAACTCAGACTTCAGAATGCGATGACCCAATACAAACTTTTCACAAAAGCGTACCCGGAATCTCAATTTACAGATGAAGCCGGAAAGATTCAGAAAAAGCTTCAGGATGATTTTGACAAATACAAAGAAACCGAAGCAAAAATTGAAAGCAGCAAGAAAACTGCACAATCACAAGGATAATCAAAAAATAATTGTTGAACCAAATTACAACTCAAATATGAACTTCAAAGAAACAGACGCACAGGTAACCACAAGAACTTATGACAGAGATGTCATCGAAGAAAAAACAGGAAATCTGTATGAATCGATTGTGATTATGGCCAAAAGAGCCGAGCAGATCAATCAGGCAATGAAGACAGAACTGCTTCAGAAACTGGACGAATTTGCATCACATACCGATTCGCTTGAAGAAATTTTTGAAAACAGAGAGCAGATCGAAGTTTCAAAATTCTATGAAAGCCTTCCGAAGCCCACTTCAATTGCGATCAAAGAGTGGATGGACGGAAATATCTATTACAGAATTCCCGAGGAAGAAAAATAAAAACAAATGTCCATACTGAACCGGAAAAAAGTCGTACTGGCCATATCGGCCGGCATTGCCGCATACAAGGCTGCTTTTCTGGTTCGTTTATTAATTAAAAAAGGCGCCGAAGTCAGAGTGATCCTCACACCCGAGGCACTCGATTTTGTGACGCCTCTTACTTTATCCACACTTTCCAAAAATCCGGTCGAATGGCAGTTCAATGATGCGGAAGGCAATTGGAACAATCATGTTGAACTCGGTCTGTGGGCTGATCTGATGATCGTTGCTCCCGCTACTGCCAATACGATTTCAAAAATGGCAGACGGCGCCTCGGGCAATCTGCTGCTGGCTGTTTATCTGTCTGCAAAATGTCCGGTTTATGTCGCACCGGCAATGGATCTGGATATGTACCGTCATCCTTCGACCAAAGAGAATCTGAAAAAGTTGGAAAGTTTCGGCAATCTGATCATTCCTGCAGAAAGCGGCGAACTCGCGAGCGGTCTGAGCGGTGAGGGAAGAATGGCGGAACCCGAAAACATCATTTCGTTTTTGGAAAACAATCTGGAATCAAAAGCACCGCTGTACCGAAAAAAAGTTTTGGTTTCAGCCGGACCGACTTATGAATTGATCGATCCGGTCAGATTTGTCGGAAATTTTTCATCCGGAAAAATGGGAATTGAAATCGCAAAAGCTGCTGCTGATATGGGTGCAACTGTTACACTGATTTGCGGTCCTTCTTCGATTTCGACTCAGGGTTATGACATCAACCGTACCGATGTGATTTCTGCAAAAGAAATGCAGGCTGCGATGGAATTCAACTATCCGGATTCGGATATCGTGATCATGTCGGCAGCTGTGGCGGATTACAGACCCGAAACCGTTGCAGATAAAAAAATAAAAAAAGACGGGGACGAAATGGTATTGAAACTGGTGAAAAATCCGGATATACTGTTTGGTCTCGGACAGAAAAAGAAAAATCAGATTTTGGTCGGTTTTGCGCTTGAAACCAATGATGAGGTTGAAAATGCAAAATCAAAATTGGACCGAAAAAATCTGGACATGATCGTTTTGAATTCGATGCAGGACAAGGAAGCCGGATTCAGAAAAGACACCAACAAAGTCAGCTTTATCACCAAAGACAAAGAGGTCATCGGTCATGAAGCCAAAAATAAAAGCGAAGTTGCAAAAGATATTCTTAACTTTATCCTTGAAAAATTTGATGTATGATGAATAAACTGAAAACGATGATATTTTGTCTGCTGATCTCGGCAACGGCAGGCGCACAGGAATTTATGGCCAATGTAACCGTTGATTTTTCGCAGGTTCAGACTTCAAACAACCAGGTCTTTCAGACACTGCAAAGATCGCTGAGCGACTTTATCAACACCACAAAATGGACAGAAAACAGTTACAAACCTTATGAAAAAATTGAGGCTACCTTTCTGATCATCGTGACTTCAAAAAGCGGAAATGATTATCAGTCAAAACTTCAGATTCAGTCGAGAAGACCGGTTTTCAATTCATCTTACTACACACCTGTCCTGAATTTTGTTGACAGTAAATTTGATTTCAGTTACAACGAAAATGAGGAACTGATCTTTAATCCGAGAAAATTCAGCAATAAAAATCTTACCGATGTGATTGCGTTTTATGTGTATTACATACTCGGTATGGATGCGGACACATTTAAGCTTGAAGGCGGCACCAATTATTTCAAAACCGCGCAGCAGATTGCAATCAATGCGAGCAGTTCAAGATACGGCGGCTGGAACGAAATCGACGGAAACAAAGCAAGATCATCACTGATCAATAATGTGCTGAAAGCGGATAACAAGACGCTGAGAAATGTCTATTATCAGTACCATCGTATGGGTCTGGACACCATGGCTGACAATGAATCAAGAGCAAAAAACTCAATCGGCAATGCGCTTGAAACTCTGAGTTTTTATCAGAAGGGAAATTATGCATTGTTTTATCCGCTCGACATTTTCTTTATGGCAAAAAAGGATGAAATCAGCAAGATTTTCAGTGGCGGAATGATGTCGTCGGTCAATATCACTGCGGTAAAAGAGACACTGACTGCACTTTCACCCACCAACAGTTCGATCTGGAACAACCTGAAGAAATAGTCGGAACAGAGTCAGCAATTCTTTATTGAAAATTCGTTTGAATTGACGAATTTTGTCAGAAATCATTTTTCAAAATGCTTCAGCGGCTCAGTGTTTCAAATTTTGCAATCATCAACGAACTCAATCTTTCGTTCGGAAGAGGACTGACCATCATCACAGGTGAGACAGGCGCCGGAAAATCCATACTGCTGGGTGCTTTGAGACTGATATTGGGCGAAAGAGCAGATCTGAAACAGCTCAATGATCAAAACAAAAAATGTGTGGTCGAAGCAGTTTTTGATATTTCAAATCTAAATCTCAATTCATTCTTTGAAACCAACGAACTCGATTTTGAAAATGAAACCATCGTCAGACGCGAGCTTTTGCCGGGCGGAAAATCAAGAGCATTTGTAAATGACACACCGGTCAATCTGAATCTGCTGCAGTCACTGTCAGAAAAACTGATTGACATCCATTCACAGTTTAATTCCCAAAATCTGTTCAATCAGGATTATCAGCTACAGATTTTGGATGCTTATGTCGGACAGCTCAATGAGATCAAGTCATACAGAAAACTGCTCAATCAAAGAAATCAAAAAAGAACCGAATTGGCAGATCTGACCGAGAAACTGCATGAACTCAACAAGGAAGCAGATTACAGACAATTCCTTTTTGAAGAATTGGATACAGCCAATCTGAAAGATGACGAAGCCGAAAATCTTGAAAAAGAAATGAACGAACTCAAAAATGTGGAAGAAATCAGCCGGATACTGGATGAAGCCGAAAACAAACTGAATGACGGTGATTTCGGAATTCTTCCGACGCTGAGAAATATTTCTGTTCAGTTACAGAGAATCAGCAGATTGGGAAAAGATTTTGAAGAATTTTACAACCGGATCGAATCTTCAAGAATTGAATTATCGGATCTGAATTCAGAAATTTCAATCAAACTTCAAAAACTGGAAGCAAATCCCGAAAAACTGGAAGAAACCGCTTCAAGACTCGATCTGATCAACGGTTTGCTCAACAAACACAGGGTGCAGTCGATCGCCGAACTGAATGAAATCAAACAGCAGCTGGAAACCGAAAATCTGAATTCTGCACAGATTGAAAATGAAATTGAAGAACTGAAAAAAGAAATTTCAAAACTCGAAGAAGAACTCAATCAGTCGGCTGCCGAAATTTCAAAAAACAGAAAAGATGTGATTCCGTCGGTTGAAAAAGAACTGATTGAATCGGTGGCAAAACTCGGAATGGAAAATTCTGCCATCGAACTGAAATTGAATTCAAAACCGGATTTCGGTCCGAACGGAAAAGACGAAATCGAATTTCTGTTCAGTGCGAACAAAGGCAGTCAGCTGAAGGAAATTGAAAAATCGGTTTCGGGCGGTGAAAGATCCAGACTGATGCTGGCGGTCAAAAAACTGCTTGCCGGAAAACTCGAACTTCCGACTTTGATTTTGGATGAAATCGACACCGGAGTATCGGGCAGAGTGGCTGACGAAGTCGGAAATATGATGAAGGAAATGTCAAAAAATCTGCAGCTGATCACAATCACTCACTTGCCGCAGGTGGCTGCAAAGGCGGATGCACATTTCAAAGTCGAAAAACAGACCGAAGCAGAAAAAACGATTACAAGTGTCAATCCGCTTGACAAAAAACAGCGGATACTTGAAATTGCTGCACTGCTTAGCGGCTCAGATATCACTGATTCGGCGATCGAGCAGGCCGAACTGCTGATTTCAAACTGAAAACGGTTTGATGATTTTAATTAAACCGATTAATTTAGCAACTTTGCAAGTCGAAACTTAAGGATGAACCAACTCAAAAATTTTATCAAAAAATACTTCAGCAATTTTGCATTCTTTTACCGTTATCTCGGCAACAGGATTTTTCTGGCTTTTCTGCTGAGTATCATGGTCAGCTTTTTGGACGGCCTCGGACTTTCTATGTTTTTTCCGTTGCTTCAGGTGGTTGGCGGCGGCGGAGACTCGCTGGGAATAGGCGATTCGGGCAATCTCAAATATCTGATTGATGGAATTCAGAGCTTGGGTATCCCGCTGACATTGGGTTCAGTGCTGATTCTGATGATCGTATTTTTTGCATTCAAAGGAATCGCATTTTATCTGAGTTATGTCTATCGGATCATTTTGCAGCAGTCATTTATCCGAAAACTCAGAATCGATCTGCTGAACGGACTCGGCAGACTGAGTTTCAAAAAATTTATACTGACCGATGCGGGGAGAATTCAGCATGTCATTACCGGTTCGATCGACGGATTGGCGACTGCGTTCAGTGCTTATTTTACTGCATTTGAACAGATTCTCATGCTGACGGTTTATATCGGTTTTGCATTTTTCCTGGATCCCAAATTTGCGCTTTTGGTTTGTGTGGGCGGCGGTCTGGTCAATCTGCTCTATCGGATCATTTACAAAAAAACAACGGTTGCATCATACAAACTCACCAATTTCAGCAATATTTTTCAGGGTCAGGTGATTCAGTATGTCAATCATTTCAAATATCTGAAAGCCACCGGGAAAGAACCGGATTATGCCGAAAGATTAAAGGATACGATCTACAAAATTGAAGATTCGAGAAAAAGGATGGGTGTGCTGAGCAGCATCAGCGGTGCGGCAAGAGAACCACTGATGGTCGGAATCATCGTTTTGATCATCTTTATACAGATTCAGTTTTTGAAAGGAAATCTCGCCACCATGCTGATCAGCCTGCTGTTTTTTTATCGCGGATTGGGTTCGCTGGTCGCATTTCAGCAAAGCTGGAACACCTTTCTTCAGGTTTCGGGTGCGCTTTCAAATGTTACCGGACTTCAGGAAATTCTCAGAGAAAATAAAGAAACTAACGGAAAAATCAGACTGGAACAGTTCGACAAAAAAATTACGATCGAAAAAGTCAATTTTGATTATGATGATGTAAGAGTGCTCAAAGACATCGATCTTGAAATCAGAAAAAATGAAAGCATCGCCTTTGTGGGTGAAAGCGGAAGCGGAAAAACGACGATCATCAATCTGATTGCGGGTCTGCTGCCGGTGAGCAACGGCAGTCTGAAAGTGGATGATTTTTCGATGGCGGAATTGAACCGAAAAAGCTTTCAAAACCGTATAGGTTATGTGAGTCAGGACGCAGTTATTTTTAACGATACGATTTTTAACAATGTAACTTTTTGGGCAAAAAAGACAGATGAAAATCTAAGGAAATTTGAAAAAGCAATCAGCCGTTCTGCATTGAAAGAATTCATCAACGAATTGGCAGATAAGGAAGAAACCCAATTGGGAAACAACGGAATCAATCTGAGCGGCGGACAGAAACAGCGGATTTCGATTGCAAGAGAACTTTTCAAAGACATTGATTTGCTGATTTTGGACGAAGCCACTTCTGCTTTGGATTCTGAAACCGAAAAAGTCATTCAGCAGAGCATCGAAGAATTACAGGGAAAATACACACTGCTGATCGTTGCGCACAGACTGTCAACCATCCGAAATGTTGATCGGGTCGTACTGATGGACAAAGGCAGCATAGTCGATATTGCAGGATTTGAAGAACTGATGCAGCGAAACGAAAGATTCAGAAGAATGATTGAGTTGCAGGAGCTTTAATCTCTCCACCTCATTCTAAAAATTTTCATTCCAATCGAAGTCGGTAAGCTCATTAAGAAATCAGCTTTTTTGGTTTGTTTTGAATAAGCAGATGAAAAATAATCAAAAAGACCAAGCGAACTCAATGTCTTGTATTTCCGATAAGATTCCTTCCACAATTTCTCATTTTTCTGTGCGCGCCAATTCATTATCAGCGTCATGTCTTTGTATCGGGTCAGATAATTGAGGATGATCTGTTTTCGTTTTTTGTCTTTTTCCGCCCGATATGCTTCATCCATATATTTTCCGATGGTAAACCAATTGTCAAAATGCCGTTTTCCGCGGTTGTGGATCACAGATTTGTCGTGTAAATAATAGGTATAAGTGACATCGGGCTGAAAAGCTGCACTTTCAAGTTTCAGACAGGAATGAAAAGTCCAAAGTTCATCCTGCGCAAAAAGTCCCTGCACAAAATAAATTTTATTCTTTTTGAACACATCCAACAAAAACAGCTTATTGACAGCCGAACTCGGAATCCGGTCGTTTGCAAATGCTTCCAATAAATCTTTATTGTTTCGAATTGTCTGAGTGTCCTTAAGCTTCCCAAGACAGAAAAACCTTTCGTTTTCTTTTAGCTTTTCACATTCTATTTGGGAAATAGTCATCTGCACTTTTTCTCTCTCTGCAACCTCAACCAATTTTTCAATGCAGTTTTCTGTAATCACGTCATCAGAATCCAAAAAAAACAGATATTTTCCTTCGGCAGTGTCGATACCTTTGTTTCTGACCACCGACAAACCCGAGTTCTGTTCCAGATGATAAATCTTCCAGTTTTTCAGATCATATTTTTTAATGAAATCTTCGGCAATTCGAACCGAATCATCTGGCGTACAGTCATTAATCATCGTAACTTCAAGATTCCGATAAGTCTGTCTTCTCACCGATTCAAGACTGTTCTCCAGCGAATCTTCGCAATTGTACAATGGAATCGAAATGGTGACCAGAGGCTGCATCTGAAATTATTTTTTAAAAATTACACCTGCATATTTACCGTCAAAACCGACGATCAGCGGTTCAAAATTATTCTGAATACAATAATCCATAAAAGCCGAATTGTCCGAAATATCATCGCTCATAAAACAGCCGCCCGTCTTCAGTTTCTTCCAAAGAATCGGATAAGCCCACATACGTCCGTTGTATGTTTTGTCGCTGTCATAATGAATAAAGTCAAATTCATTTTGCTCCTTAAAAATTTTGGGCAATGATTCACGATCGGCATATCTGAACAGTTTCCAGTTTTTTCTGAGATTTTCGGGTACCACACAACCGACGAAAGCATCGTTGTCAGCACCGAGATAAGGCATGTCGGAACTGTAAAGCATACCGTTTCTTTTTGAAATCGAAAGCAGCGCAGCCAGTGAAGACCAGCCGTAGGCAACACCCGTTTCAAGCGCATTTTCGGCTTGGGTGTATTCACACAAATAATAAATCAAATCCAATGCACCCGCACCGCCCATTTTGACCGGCGTGTTTTGTTCAATCTCTTTTGCTTTTTTGAAAATATCAGAATATCGATCTTCAATTTTCTCAAATTCTTTATTCTCTGCCAATTGTTCAATTGCAAACTGCTGACTGACCGCTTTTTCGGCACACCAGTTTTCTGCCAATACTTTTCCCTTGGTGGCTGAACTTCTCTGAAAAATGTTTTTATAAATTTTTCGGAATAATTCAGGCCAAAGATGCGGGCGGATCAGATAGGCAAAAAGGATTTTGACGATTTCAATTAATTGTTTCATGGGTTTAAATTGATTAACGCAAATATATAATTTCTTTGATGATGAAATGAAATTCATAAGATTCCTGATTTCAGCCATTTTGGTTTGTATTAAATCCTTTTATATTAATTATTTTTGTCAGCGAAACCAATTAAAATGCCTTATTTCTTTCGTTTTTCGGAACAGTCAAAATATACGCTCAGCGACATCAGCCGGTTCAACGATTTGTGCTATCCGATCAGGATTCCGCACAGGGATTATGACATCTACCGGTTTGAAAAGAATCCGTTTGCAGCCGAAAAAAAAGATTATTTGTACGGTGTCGAGGAAGACGGAAAATATATCGCACAAATGCTGACCATGCCTGCACCGCTTTCGTTGAACGAAAATGATGTTCCTGCTTATTGGGGGCAGGATTATTTTGTTTTGGATGAATTTCGGGGAAAAGGAATCGGAAAGGAATTGGCAAATTATTATCTGAAAAATGATTATTATATAGCAGTCGGTTTTGCGCCCAAATCAGCGGTGATCCATCAAAAAATGGGTGCTCGAAAAATCGCATATTTAAATCTTTACAGAAAATGGGCATCACCTTTTTCGAAAATCAAATTTCTGTTTCAGAGAGGATTAAAAATCAAATTAAAAAGAATATCCGAATATCGGTTTCCGGAAATTGTGAATGATTTTGAACGAATCAAATCTGCCGATAAACTTTATCTTCCAAAATTAAACTGGAACAAAGATGTGCTTGAAAGCATTCGGAACAAAGCCTATTTTGAATGGCGATTTTTGTATCGTCCCGACCAGTATTTCATTTATCAATCAAAGGAAAGAAATGATGAAAATCCTGCTTATTTTGTTTGCAAAGCTTATTTTTATAAAGGTGTTAATTGGCTAAAAGTGGTGGATTACAGATTTGATAATTCAAATCCGGCAGAATTTGAAGACATATTGAATTCGATTGAAATCATCAGAAAAAAACTGAAACTCTACGGTATTTTGATTTCATCATCCCAAAAAATCAGCAATCAGATAATCAGAAATAATGGCTTTGAACGATACAAACATGAAATCGTACTGACGACTTATCCGTTTGAACATCCTGAGACGGATGAGGAACACAATTATTTTATGATTAGTTTTGCGGACAGCGATTTGGATATGCACAGCAATCTTGGAAAATTTAATTTTGGAAAACCATGACAAAGCCTTATGACTTTCTGATTGTGGGTGCCGGCATCTTTGGTTCGGTTTCGGCTTATGAATTGAAAAAGAAGGGATACCGTTGTCTTGTAATTGAAAAAAGAGAGCATATCGGCGGAAACTGTTATACCAAATCAGTTGAAGGAATCAATGTTCATCAGTACGGTGCGCATATTTTTCATACCAATGACAAAGAAATCTGGGAATATGTCAACGGCTTTGCGGAATTTAACCGATACACCAATTCACCGATTGCCAATTATAAAGATGAAATTTACAATCTGCCTTTCAATATGAACACTTTTCATCAGCTTTGGGGTGTAAAAACGCCTGAAGAAGCAAAAGCAATCATAGATGAACAGGTTGAAAAACACGGCGTTAAAAACCCTGAAAATCTTGAAGAACAGGCGATTTCGCTGGTCGGAATCGATATTTACAACAAACTGATCAGAGAATACACCGAAAAACAGTGGGGCACCGATGCAAAGAATCTGCCTGCATTTATCATCAAACGGCTGCCGGTTCGTTTTACTTATGACAACAATTATTTCAACGACCGTTATCAGGGAATTCCGATCGGCGGTTATACACAGATTTTTGAAAAATTGCTTGAAGGTACCGAAGTCAGACTGAATACTGATTATCTGAAAAACAGAAATGAATTTGATGAACTTGCAGAAAAAGTGATTTATACCGGTCCGATCGATGCTTTTTATGATTATTGTTTTGGTGCACTCGAGTACAGAAGCTTGAGATTTGACACAGAAGTTCTTGATATGGAAAATTATCAGGGAAATGCAGTGGTCAATTATACATCTCACGATCAGCCTTACACACGAATCATCGAACACAAACATTTTGAATTCGGGAATCAGCCCAAGACGGTGATTACACGCGAATATCCGTCGGATTGGGATGTGACCAAAGAGCCTTATTATCCGGTCAATAATTCAAAAAACGATTCAATTTTCAAAAAATACAGAGACCTCAACAAAGAGAATGAAAAATATATATTTGGCGGACGTTTGGCTGAATACCGATATTACGATATGCATCAGGTATTCGGTTCGGCGCTGAATAAAATGAAAAGAATAACCGACAAAAACCAATCCGACCAATAATGAAACCGACCATAAGCCTGCTGATGTGCAATTACAACAACGAACCTTTTATCAGAAGGGCGATCGAAAGCGTATTGAACCAGACTTATCAGAATTTTGAACTTGTGATTACAGATGACTGTTCGACCGACAATTCGGTGGAAATCATCCGGGAATATGCCGAAAAAGACGAGCGAATCAGTTTTTACAAACAAGAGAAAAACGGAGGTTACGGTCAGGCGCTGTATGATACGATATTGCGTGCAAAAGCGGATTATGCAGGAATCATCGATCCGGATGATGCTTTGGAGCCGGATGCGCTTGAAATCATGATCGGAAGATTGAATGAAAAACCGAAGCTGGCCGGACTTTATTCACAGTTGTGGGTTTGCGATGAAAATCTGAATCCTCAGAAAATTCAGGAAACCACCCGAAAAATTCCTAAAGCAACGACCTATCTCGAATACGGCAGACTGGCGATGACTCACTTTTTTGTTTTTGACCGATTAAAATTTATCGATAAAGGAAACATTGACAGAAGTTTCAGAAATGCATTGGATCAGGACTGGTATTATAAGGTGGAAGAAATCGGTGAAGTCGATTTTGTCGAAAAACCGCTTTACTATTATCGGGTCTCTCCTTCCGGTCTTTCGCAGGGAATCAAAAAGAAATACATCACTGCAAAAGATCATCACGAGATTAGAAAAAAAGCGGTGAAAAGAAGAAATGTCAGCGGTTTTAAAAAATACAGGATACTCACCGATTCGAGAGTGGATCTGATGTATAAAAAATTCAACTGGCTGGCAAGCGAGAAATCACCGATGTGCATTTTTCCGCTGATCGAATGTCTGATTAAAAAACCGCGTTCGACTGTACAGGCGCTGATCGGAAAATTGAAAAAATGACAAGCATACTGATCAAATCATTCAATCGTCCGTTTTATCTGGACAGATGTCTGGAAAGTATCTTTCTGAATGTGGAAGGAAACTTTTCGGTCAGCATATTGGATGACGGTACGCCAAAAAAATATCTCGACCGGATCAAAGAAAAGCATCCAAATGTAAACATCAGGCTTTCTGAACATTACGAAGAGAAACAAAAACTGATCGACGAACAAAAAGAGATTGACGGCTTTACAATTCCGGTAAAGCTTTGGAAATCAGAAGTTGAAAAATCAACTGATTATGTGCTGGTTACGGAAGATGATGTGTGGTTCACCCAAAAGGTGAATTTGGATGAACTGACGGCTGAAATGAAGAAAAATAAAAGCTCACTGATTCATCTTGGCTGGCTTGGAAAAAAGGATATGGAAAGCGCAGAGCAATCCGATCATCCAATGATTCAGTATTATGATTTATCGGATGTTTTCAGTTCCAATCAATTTGTGATGGATGCTTTGATTTACAACAAATTCAAATTGTTCAGCATATTGTACAAACTCGGTCTGGTCAGCAACAAAACCAAAACGAAATACTGGAAACTGAATTCGATACTGATGGGTCTTTGGCAAAAAGAATACTGGCTGTATGTTTGGAAGGATTCGGACGGAAAAGTCGATGAAAAGGAACAGCTCAGAAATGCAGCGGTGTGGCTGAATCGCAACAAAAAAAATAAAAAGCTGATTGCAAAAACGGCTGACGAACGGATGAAAACCACTTTTCAGTCGTCGGCGACAAATTCCTATCACAAATACGGAAATGAATTTGATGCAAACCGTTTCAACCGGCTGATCAATGAGGCCTGGTACAAGGGTGAATTTGATCCGATGCAGAATTATCCGGCTGATATTGAATCCGGATATTTTGAAAAGTTTTTGGAAGATGATGCACAAATCGAAAATTTCAGAAAATGGGTCAAAAAATTTAAGGAAGTGTACTCGAATATAGGCGCAAATGTGAATTAAAAACCAATGGCAAAGAAAAAACTTCTGTTTCGAAATCGTTCCATGGAACTCGGCGGCGTTGAAAATGTGCTGCTGTCTGTCATCAGTGCGCTTGACAATTCGAAGTATGAAATCACTTTGCTTTTGAGTTTCAGGCAGGGAGAATTTCTGGACAGAATTCCAAAAGAAATCAGAGTGGTCAGCATTGCGGGTAGTTCGGCAGGATTTTCAAAATTCAAACCATTAAGACTGATTCAAAGGGTTTTGAGGAGATTGAAAATCATCAAATTTCAAAAATTTCAGTCAGGGTTTTATAAAACCCATCGATTGAACGATATGGATTACGAGATCGCATTCAGTCACAATATGGTTGAAGATGTGCTCAACAGTCCGAACAAAAAGAGCAAAAAGATTTCATGGTTTCACGGTGATTTGAGGAATTTCTGGATTTCAGAAGACCAAAAGCTCAAACTGATTGAAATGATGATGAAATTTGACAAAAGAGTTTTTGTTTCTGAATTTTCAAAAATTGGAATTGAACAGAAATGGAATCTTTCTATCGAACCGTCAGAGATCATCAACAATTTGCTTCCGCTGGATGAAATCAGCAGGAAATCAGAACTGCCGACTGAAAAAGATTACGGAAAAATCAATTTTCTTTCGATCGGAAGACTGCAGCCCAACAAAGGTTTTATGGATTTGATTGAGGCTCATTTCAAATTAATCAAAGAAGGCTATCAAATCAGAACATTGATTTTGGGTGAAGGTTATCAGCATGGCGAGCTGGAACAGAAAATCAATGAACTCGGAATTTCTGACAGTTTTATTCTTGG
>JACFND010000018.1:0-25962 GCA_019455045.1 Flavobacteriia bacterium | reverse complement strand
TTATGATTCAAAAGGTCTGAAAAGCCGATTTATCAACAAAATCATACGGATTTACCACAAAGATGAAAATGATGCACAGTCGGTGTCAAACACGCGCTGGTCGGGCAAAAACCGTTATGGTCTTATGCTCGGTTATCTTTCATTTTTGAATTCATACGGAAACCAATTGTATAGCTATCCGATTGCACTTGTCAGAAATCTGGCAGGTTATCAGATTTATGCGATTGCAAACAAAAAAGGATTTCAGGAAATGCTCAAAGATCTGAAATACTTTAAATTACAGGCCGTTCTGCTTTATCCGTTTTCATGGCTGTACAGCAAACTCAAAATCAGATAGAAAAAATCACTCCCCACTCTTAAAACCGCAGTCTTTGCAGTAATAATGTCTTTGGATGTTTCCAAAAGGTTCGCCGGCAATCGCTGAAAACAGTGAAAATATGATTTTAAAAAAGCTCTTTTTTCCATAGGTGAATTCAATATTTTTTGAACCGCAGTTTGCACAGGTCAGGGGCTCTTTGCTTTCTTCTTCGAGTATCTTCAGCGCTTTTTCATAATCCTCTTCCCTCACCCTGAGCTCGGTTCCGGCATTGAGGATTCCTGACATATTCGGAAAAGTATTCATGAAATTATCGCCAAAAACAAATGCATCAATTCCGTTTTCTTCCAGCAGTCCTTTGTGTATAAATGCCAGATGTGACTGAGCATATCTTTTGATCAGCTTTGTCTTCATCGGTTTGGATTGTTCAAAATAATCAGGGCTGCAATCACGCCCGGGATCCAGCCCAGGATTGTGAGAATAAATACAATTACAATCGAGCCGCAGCCTTTGTCATATACGGCAAGCGGCGGAAAAAGTATTGACAGTATGACTCTGCCCAGACTCATCCTATTTGAATTCTACTTTGAAGTTGTATTGATCAGGATTCTCGATCATATTTGAAATTACTGCTTCTGCTGTTACCGTTTTTCCGTCAGGTGAAATTTCAGCATCTTTCAGATTCGAACTTTTCACAGCTTTTGGAAAATGATATTCAAATTTAAAAATATTCATATCCATCATTTCTTTTGCCGAAAATCCGGAGTCAACCGCTTCTTCGTCAAACGAAAGACTTTTGTTTACCGATTTTCTTTCGAAATCTTTTGAGGTAAGTTTGTATTGAAGGATAGAACCGTAACCCGTTCCCAGATAGGCTTCTGCGCCATCTTTGTCGGCAGCATAAAATTCATCAAATGCGTTTTTGATTTTATTCTGATAGGCATTGAAATCGCTAATGCTCATTTTGTCGGTCATAAAAACAACTTTTCCGACATCTTCATCCATCACGATTCTAACCTTTGTTTTGTCAAATGACTGTCTGAATTTTTTTTCAGCATTTGACAGACCTTCATCTTCAGGTGTTGACATTGCGCTTGCATCAAGCATTGAACCGATGGTGTCGATCGGAAACTGACCTTCCATCTTCATCGAATCGATTTTCTCCGGCGTGAACATAAAACTCATCATCGCAGAAAAATCAACTTCAGTCTGCTGTTCCACCATTCCCGATTCTGACAGGTACATTCTTTCGGTAATCTGACAGGAGAATAATCCAAGTGCCATCATACCCAAAATAAGCTTTTTCATAATTTTTAGTTTGGGTAAAAGTAAAAATTATTTTTAAAGGGTCTGTTTAATTTTTTTTTGCAATTATTTTCTGAAAAGCTAAAAATGATTTTTTCAGGCATAAATTCAAACAAAATCCGATCTTTCAATTAACCGGTCAAACTGTTAAGAAGCTGTTATTTTTATTTCATATAATTTTTATTCCATAACTTTAAAGAATTAAAACTCTTTAATTATGCATAAACTATTATTTTCTATTATTATTTTGTTGACTTATTCCTTTGGTTTTTCACAGGAATATATAGCTGTTGTTCAAAGCCCTTATGTGGTACTTTTAAATGCTGAAACGGGTGCGGTTGAGGATCCTCAATTCATCAATCTGACGCCTCAAAGTCCGAGTACACCAAAAGGAATCAGACAGGTTGGAAATGAAATCTGGGTGACCGATCAGGTCAAAGATGCAATTTTCAGATACGATATGGACGGAAATTATATTTCGACCATCAACGGAAACATGGACAATATCAAAGGGCTTGATGTCATCAACAACAACGAAGTATGGGTGACAAATGCCGGCACCGCAAACGGAGCGTCCGGTGATGCTGTGGTCAGGTTTGACACTTCAGGAAATTATCTCGGTTACTATCTGACCGGCGGCAAATCTTCTTTTGATATCCTTGACAACAAAAACGGTGAAGTTTATATTTCATACATCAGCGGCGGTTCACCTATTGAAAGATGGGATTATTCGGGTAATTTCCTGGGTAATATTGTGGAGCCTAACGTAGTTTCATTTGCTGAACAGATGTGGATTATGGAAGACGGAAATCTGCTGGTAGCAACTTTCAGCGGCACTTCCGGAATTTATATTTTTGATATTTCAACCGGCACACAGCTCAATTTCTGGCCACAGTCAGGAGCAAGAGGTGCAATCGAAACCGGCGACGGCAACATACTCTGGACAAGCGGTTCAGGGATTTTTCTGCTCAATCCTTCTACAGGAACCAGCACCACTGTCAAATCCGGGTCTGCACAGTTCTTTGCGCTGATCGGTGCCGAAGAGGGTTGCACTACACCAACACTCAGTGTTGAAGGTCCGGCCGAAATCTGTGAAGGTTCGACTGCCACACTGACCGCAAATACAGACGGTGAAGAAGTCAAATGGTACGATTCTGAATTTGGAACCACACCATTATTTACAGGAACTGAATTTACAACTCCCGCACTGACATCAACCACTTCGTATTGGGCACAGGCATTCAATTACGGAAGCGGCGGCGGAAGCACGATTGAAGGCGGCGCAAGAGTGGCTCCGACAAGCAATTCTTCAAGTTCAGTCGTTACCGGAACAAAACCATGGGGATTGTCCTTTGATACTTATGAAGATTTTACAATTACTTCAGTAGATGTCTATCTTGCATCCAATTCACCGGGAACTTTGGTGATGCAGCTGCTCGACGACAACTGGCAGCTGCTCGATCAGACCACGATTTCATGTCCTGCCGGAAATGCATCAAATCCGGTTCAGTTTGAAGTTCCGCTCAATTTCTCGGTCGATGCCGGAAAAACTTACAGACTGGTTGCAGACCAGAGCCCTGTAATGGTTCGTGAATTCTCGAGCGAGCATCCCGGATTCCCTTATCCGATCGGAAGTGCAGGTTCTGTGACCGGCGGAACCATCAACAATTCGAATACAAACAATACGGTTTATTATTTCTTCTACAACTGGACGGTTCAAACCGGCAGTGGTGAAGTCTGCGAATCAGACCGTGTTGAATTTACGGTCAATGTTAATCCGGCACCCGATGCACCGACGGGTGAAGCTGATCAGTATTTCCACGCAGGTGATACACTCGACGATCTGGTGGTCAATGCAACCGGAGATCTGAACTGGTATGAGGATGCAGGCGGAACTGTTTCACT
This sequence comes from Flavobacteriia bacterium, assembly GCA_019455045.1. Classification (GTDB taxonomy): domain Bacteria; phylum Bacteroidota; class Bacteroidia; order Flavobacteriales; family Weeksellaceae; genus Moheibacter. The sequence continues at coordinate 22,436 of JACFND010000018.1, read as the reverse complement.
GCCTTCAAACACGCCTTTGGTTGACGAGACAACTTATTATGTGAGCCAGACCGTTGGCGGATGCGAAAGCGCATTGTTTGCCATCACCGTTCATCTGATCATGGGAACAAACGATGTGAATCAGCAGTTGTTCAGCGTTTATCCTAATCCGGTTGAAACCGAATTGTTTATCACCGGAAAACAGTTGATCAAATCGGTTGAAATTTTTGATGCAACAGGAAGAAAACTGAACAAACTCGACAATATTTCAAACGGAATGATTGATTTCGGAAATTACAAATCAGGCGTATATCTGATCAGAATTCATTCTGATTCAGGTGTACAAACCCTGAAAGTGATCAAAAAATAATTTAATTCAAATCATAACATAAAAAGGTCTTCTGTAGAGAAGGCCTTTTTTCATTTCAAAAAATTCAAATCATCTTCGGTTTGGGGATTTTTCCGTAATTTGGCGGAATCGAAAACAATAACAACAAACAGAAATGACAAAACTGAAATTATCGGTACTGAGCCTGCTTTTGTACGGCGGATTTTTATTTGCCCAGAAGAGCGGCGGAATGTGGATTCCAACCGAATTGAACGAAGTTGAGATGAAACAGATGGGAATGAAGATTTCGGCTGCCGATATCTTTAATCCGAATGCGCCGAGCATCAAAGACGCGGTCGCACATTTTGGCGGCGGCTGTACTTCTGAAGTGATTTCGCCCGAAGGTCTGCTGCTGACCAATCACCATTGCGGTTTCGGGCAGATTCAAAAACATTCGAGTCTTGAGAACGATTATATCAAAGACGGTTTTTGGGCAAAAAATCATTCCGAAGAACTTCCAAATCCCGGACTGACAGCCACTTTTATCGTTGATATCAGAGATGTGACCGACGGCATCCTTCAGGGAACCGATGATGATATGGATGAACAAAAACGACAGGATATCGTAAAAGACAATATCGATATCATTTCTGCCAATACGGTCAAAGAAAGTTATCAGGATGTGTTTATTCGTCCGTTCTACAAAGGAAACAAATACTATCTGTTCATCACCGAAACTTATCGTGATGTGCGTTTGGTTGGTGCGCCGCCAAGTGCAATCGGAAATTTCGGAATGGACACAGACAACTGGTCATGGCCGAGACATGTGGGCGATTTCTCGCTGTTTAGAATTTATGCAGACAAAGACAACAAACCGGCTGAATATTCTGCGGACAATGTTCCTTATACGCCCAAACATTATCTGCCGGTCAATTCAAAAGGAATCAAAGAAGGTGATTTTACTTTTGTATTCGGTTTTCCGGGAACCACCAATGAATATTTGCCGTCTTCAGCGATCGAACAGATATTGGAAGTGACCAATCCGACAAAAATCGGAATCAGAGATGTTGCGCTTAAAATTCTGATGAGCAAAATGAAAGTTGATGATGCAACCCGTATCAAATACGCATCAAAATATGCACGAATTTCAAATTATCACAAAAAATGGACAGGCGAAAGTCTGGGATTGGTGAAATCAAATGCGGTGCAGAAGAAAAAAGATTATGAAGCCGAATTCACCCAAAGAATCAGTCAAAATCCTGAACTGGAATCAAAATACGGAAGCTTGCTTTCTGAATTTGATGAACTCTACAAGGAGAGCGGAAAATATGAAAAAGCTGAAAATTATTTCAATGAAGCGATTTACGGAAACTCTGAAACCTTCCGTGTGGCGCTGCTGATGAACAATCTTTTGAAATCCTACGGTTCAACAAATTTCAATTCGCTCAAAGAAAGATATCAGAATTATCTGAGCGGACTTTACAAGGATTATGATCCGGATTTGGATCAGGAAGTTTCGCTGGCGCTGATCGATCTGTACAAAAAAGAAATGCCAAAAGAATTCCAGCCTGCAGACGGAATCAATATAACTGGGGATACTTTTAAAAATTCTTTTGTAACCGGAAAAGCAAACATCAACGGTGTGAGCATTATTGGCAATACTGCAAAAGCATTTGAAAACGAAATCGAACTGCTCAATGCGCTTCAGAGCGATCCGCTGGTTCAGCAGATTTCAAAAATCGAAGAAGTTTACGGCGAAAAGGTTTCTCCGATTTATACAGGAATTCAGTCCAGATTGAGCAATCTGCAGCGAAAATATATGAAAGCACAGATGGAAGTGTTTCCGGACAAACTGTTTTTCCCGGATGCAAATTCGACTTTGCGTGTGACTTACGGAAAAGTTGACGGTTATCAGCCGAGCGACAAACCGACCCGTTACGAGCCGATCACCTATCTGGATGAGGCGATGAAAAAATATATTCCGGGCGATTATGAATTTGATCTGCCTCAGAAACTGATGGATCTGGAAGCAAAAAAGGATTTCGGTCCATACGGTGTGGGCAAAGGGAAAAAAGCAAGAATGCCGATTGACTTTATTGCGACCAATCATACAACCGGCGGAAATTCGGGTAGTCCGGTTCTTGACAAAGACGGAAATCTGATCGGTCTGAATTTTGACCGTGTTTGGGAAGGAACGATGAGCGATTTGAATTATGATCCCGAAATCTGCAGAAACATCATGGTGGATGCGAGATACATTTTGTTTATCATCGATAAGTTTGCTGATGCCGGCTATCTGCTGAATGAGATGACGATTATCAGATAATTCCGGATAATCTTCTAAATAAAAAGAAAGCCCTTCAAGTTTTTTGACATCTTGAAGGGTTGTTTTTTTTGAATTATCAATGATATGCGACTTCTCCGAAGTCGAAACTATCTTCAAATCTTTTTTCTACAAATATTTCACCTCTCCGAGGTGATGAAATCCTTTGAAAGTTTGTCTTAAATCTTTTCAGTTTGTTTCTAATGATGATTTCGGAGAAATCAAATATTTGTAGAAAATAATTGAATAAAATAAAAACCGAATTCGGAGAATTCGAATATAACTTTTCAATAGCTGAATCCATCAGACATTCAATATTTCTAAACTTTTCCAAAGTTTGAAACTTTAGAAAAGTTTATAATTCAAATTATAACCCAACATTTAAAAAACCCTTCAGGGGATTAAAGCCGCTTGAAGGGTTTTCTGATATCCTGAATGATTTTATCAAAGCGGTTTTACCATCTCCAAAAACCATTCTTTTACTTCTCCTTCCAACAGCGGACCGAGTTTTTCTTCACAGGTTTTGTGATAATCATTCAGCCAGTCGATTTCTTCCGGCGAAAGAAGTTCTTTCACAATCGTGCTTTTGAAAAACGGACAAAGCGTCAGCGTTTCAAATTCATAGAAAGTATTCCACTGCGTTTTTTTCCATTCTCTGACCACCACCAGATTTTCGTGTCTGATTCCGTATTTTCCTTCCAGATAATATCCGGGTTCGTTTGAAACCACCATTCCGGGCTGCAGTTCAACCGGATTCAGATCTTTTCTGATATTTTGAGGTCCTTCGTGCACATTCATAAAACTGCCCACACCGTGACCGGTTCCGTGGTTGTAATCTTTTCCTTCCATCCAGAGCGGCATTCTGGCAAACGCATCCAGATGGGTACCTCTGGTTCCTTTTGGAAATTTGACCATCGACAAAGCAATCATTCCTTTGAGTACCAAAGTTGAATCTCTTTTGAATTCTTCGGTTACTTCACCCAACGGCAAGGTTCGTGTGATATCGGTGGTTCCTTCCAGATACTGTCCGCCCGAATCAACCAGTATGCTGCCGTCGTTGGTCACTTTTGCACTGCCTTCTTTTGGCGCAGAATAATGGATGATCGCGCCGTTTCCTTTAAAACCGATAATGCTTCCAAAACTCAAACCGACAAAATTCTTTCCGGCTGCCCTGAATCCCTGCAGCTTCTCTCCTATTCCGAATTCGTCCATTTCGATTTTGCCCGCATTGTGTGTCAGCCAATGGAGAAATTTCACCATGGCAACACCGTCGCGAACCATCACCGTTCTAAAACCTTCGAGTTCGGCTAGGTTTTTAACCGCCTTCATCAGATTTCCGGGTACTGCTTTTTGAATCAGTGTATTTTGATTTTTAATTGCATCAAAAACAGATTGATTGGTATTGGGCGAAATCAGTATTTTTTGATTGTTCAATGATTTCAGATCATCAAAAAACAAATTGTATTCTTTTAATTGAACACCTGAATCAGCCATCAGTTTTTTGGCTTCATCGGTGAGTTTTTCAATATCGACATAAAGCGCTGCTTCATTTGAACCGATCATCAGATAAGCCAGAAAAACAGGATTGCATTCCACATCACTTCCTCTCAGATTCAGCGTCCACGCCACATCATCAAGACTCGAAACGATTTGAAAGCCGGCATTGTCTTCGTTCATTTTTTTTCGAATATCGCTCAGTTTATCTTTGACCGATTTTCCGGCTCTCTCGACCGGATGAACAAAAACCGGATTTTTGACCGGCGTTCCTCTGTCTGTCCAGACATTTTTCAGCAAAGGCAGATCGACAAGCTTTTTCCCTGATTTTTCCAATTTTGATTCAAGCGCTTCCCAATTTGAATGAGAAGTTGCAAGCGCATTGACCGCAACGGTTGCGCCGGCTTTGGTTTCAGAAATGATCCAGTCAATATAGTTTGACGTTCCTTCCACACCGTCTTTGAACAGATCGATTCCCGATCCGGCCAGCTCGATCGGTGCCTGTGTAAAATATCGTCCGTCAGTCCACAGACCTGCTTTGTCGGCAAGAATCACCACAAAACCCGCAGAACCTGTAAAACCCGAAAGCCAGGCACGTTCTTTCCACTGTTCGGGCAGATATTCGCTCATATGCGGATCGGCCGAATAAACGATAAATGCATCAATATTGTTTTTCTTCATTTCTTCCCTCAGGGAAGCCACTTTTTCTTTTGCTGTCATCTTAAAATTTTTGGAGTTTAAAGTTATGGATTTTGTCAGAAAGAGGTGCTGATATTTGTGGTTTAATTCTGAAAAATGGGTGCAATGATTCGAAAGCGTTTTGCCAAAGTTTTCTCTATCTTTGAATCATGTCCGAAGAAATTGGAAATAAAAAGGTATTCAGCCTGTTTGAAGTCCTGAGAAGCATACAGTCAACGATCAGCAATCGTTACGGCAGTGCATTTTGGGTCAAGGCAGAAATGAACAAACTCAATTTTTATCAGCATTCGGGGCATTGTTATCCCGATCTGGTCGAAAAACAGGACGGGAAAGTGATTGCACAGCAGAGAGCGACTTTGTGGCGGCCGGATTATGACAGAATCAATCAGAATTTTGTCAAAATCCTGAAAGAGCCGCTCAAAGACGGAATCAAAATACTGTTTCTGGCCAAAATTACTTTTGATCCGATCCACGGACTTTCGCTCTGGATACAGGACATAGACCCGAGTTATACTTTGGGCGATCTTGAAAAAGAAAAACAGCTGAGCATTCAAAAACTGAAAGAAGAAGGAATTTTTAATCAAAACAAACAGCTGAAACTCGCTTTGCTGCCAAAACGGATTGCAGTGATTTCAGTTGAAACCAGCAAGGGATTTTCTGATTTCAAAAGCGTAATCGACGACAACGGCTGGGATTACAAATTCTTTTATATGCTTTTTCCGTCGCTGCTTCAGGGCGATAAAGCGGCAGGACAAATCATCGGTCAGCTGAACCGGATCAAAAAAGTCAGTCATCATTTTGATGCGGCGGCAATCATTCGAGGCGGTGGCGGTGATGTCGGTTTGAGCTGTTACAATGATTATCTGCTGGCAAGAGAAATTGCAACTTTTCCGCTGCCGGTGCTGACCGGAATCGGACATTCAACCAATGAAACGGTTTCTGAGATGGTAGCATTTTCAAACAATATCACACCGACAAAACTGGCTGAATTTCTGATTCAGAAATTTCATGATTTTTCGGTTCCGGTTCAAAAAGCATCCGATCGGATCAAAGAAATTCCAATTCGGATTCTGTCGGATGAAAAATCAAAACTCGACAGTACATTTAAAATTTTCAGATCAACTGTTCAGAATCTGACCGACGGACATAAAAATGCTCTGGAAAGACTGTCAATCGGAATTCAAAAAGACAGTCTGACCATGCTCAGCCGTTCAAGAATACTGATCAGCGGAATGGTTCAAAAAAGTGAAATCAGTCTGAAAAATAGGATCAAAAATGAAAACACCGAACTGTACGGTACAGAAGTAAGACTCACCGAAAAATCATTGGGACTGATCAAAGAACAGAATCAACAGATTGAATTTATCCAAAAAAACATTGACAATATGAGTCCGAAAAATGTACTGAAAAGAGGATACAGCATCAGTCTGCTCAACGGAAAATCGGTCAGTGATTCGTCAAAAGTCAAAAAAGGAGATATGATTGAAACCATACTTTTTGACGGAAAAATCATCAGCGAAGTCAAATCAACCAAAAAATAATCATCAAAATGGAACAAAAAATCACATACACGGCTGCTTTTGAAGAACTTCAAACCATTGTCGGAGAAATTGAAGAAGGCGAAATCACTGTGGATGAATTGTCTGAAAAAGTCAAACGGGCTGCGGAGCTGATCAAAATCTGTAAAGAAAAACTGAGTTCGACCGAAGAAGATGTCAACAAAATCCTGAAGGAAATGGACGGAAATTCAGCTTCCTGAAAATAAAAATGCCCGACTCAGAAAAACCGAACCGGGCCCAATATGCATGTGAGCTATTTGGTTTATTGTTTAATGAACTCCAGACTTACAGACAGTTTCACATCATCTGCAACAACCAATCCGCCAGCTTCTGTAGTCGCGCTCCAGTTCAAACCGAAATCTTTACGGTTGATCTTTCCCGAAAATTCAAAACCGGCTCTTTTGTTGCCGTCAAAATCTGTAATCACACCGCCAAAATCGGCATCGAGTTTGATCGGTTTGGTCACACCTTTAATTGTGATTTCACCTTCAAGACTGTCACCGTCAAATTTTTCACCTTTAAAAATCAATTCCGGATGGTCTGCAGCATTGAAGAAATCATCGCTTTTCAGGTGAGTGTCTCTGTGCTCGATTCTGGTGTTGATCGAATCAACTTTTGCTACAAATTCAAATTTTGGATTACTGAAATTTTCATCATCGGTTTCTGCCTGTGCTTCAAAATCCATGAACTCGCCGCTTACGGTAGAGATCACCATATGTTTCACTTTGAACTGCACTTCTGAGTGTGCCTTATCGATATTCCATTTTACTGACATAGTTGTATTTTTTTATAATTATTTGATGCAAAGTTAGGTTGAAGCAGTCAAATGCAAATTGATGTATGTTAAGAATTCAGTTCAATCAAATAATTGAAGATTTTTAATTCGGTTTGTTTTGTAATTACCGAACTAATTGTACCTTTGCCGACGAATTTCTGAAAAAAGAAAATGGACGAAGACAAGAAACTACTAATCAGAGACTTTTCAAATTATTTTGAAACCACTCAAAAATTTCCGCCGCTGATTAGCAAGATTTATGCTTATCTGCTGCTCGATTGTGAAAAAAAGGGCGTGACTTTTGATGAGCTTGTTGAAGTTTTAAATGCAAGCAAAAGCTCGGTTTCAAACAGTCTGAATTTTCTGACCCAGCTGAAATACATCGAGTATTTTACAAAATTGGACGAACGAAAAAGATTGTACAGGATTGTTCCGGACAATATCGTTCTTCGTCTGCAAAGCATACAGGAAATGCTGAACAACGAAAAAGAACTGACCCGAAAGCTGATGGAATACAAGCTGAAAAGGCATAAAGATCCGGAAGAGTCCAGCGTTTTAAAATCGGGTATTTACATTGAACATTTAGAGCTGGCTGTCAAACAATTGGCGGACACCATAAATAAATTAAAATCATTGAATCAAAACACATCACAAATCAAATGAGAACGAATACATTCCTCACATTGGCAGTTGTTGTGCTGACAGCACTGACATCATGCAACGACAAACAGGCACCCGCAGCTGCACCTCCTCCCGGCATTCCGGTGGTTGAGGTAACCAATATGGACCTTGAAGGATACAATGCTTTTCCGGTCAATATCGAAGGTAAGATCAACAACTCGGTAAGAGCGAAAATTTCAGGTTATATCAAAGAAGTCTATGTGGACGAAGGCCAGAGGGTCAGTGCCGGGCAGGCGCTTTTCAGACTGGAAACCAATGTTCAGTCACAGGATGCAAATGCCGCCCGTTCAGCCATCAATGCAGCCCGCGCAAACGTTTCAGCAGCTCAGGCAGGCGTGAATGCAGCACAGGTTGAGGTTGACAGACTTGCACCGCTGGTTGAAAGAAATGTGATCAGCAATGTACAGTTGGAAACTGCAAAAGCAAATCTGGCAAGAGCAAAAGGACAGCTCGAACAGGCAAAAGCTGCAGAACAGCAGTCAAAAGCAAGTTTGAGCGCAATCCAGGCAAATATGGATTTTGCAATTGTGAGAAGTCCTGTATCGGGTGTGGTGGGAACCATCAATTTCAGAGAAGGAAGTCTTGTCGGTCCGTCTGATCAGACACCGATTACAACAGTTTCTGAAACTTCAGAGGTTTATGCTTATTTCTCAATGAGTGAAGCAGAATATCTGAATTTTCTTGAAGATACAGAAGGAAAAACAGTAAAAGACAAACTTTCAAAACTTCCGGATGTGGAATTGATTCTTGCAAACGGTAAGCCATACACCGAAAAAGGAAAAATCAAAACCGTAACCGGTCAGATCGATCCAAAGACGGGAACCATACAATTCAGAGCAACTTTCAAAAATTCTGACGGCGTACTGACCAACGGAAACAGCGGTTTTATTCATATTCCACAGCATTTTGAAAATGTGCTGGTCGTGCCTGAAAATGCAACTTATGACCTGCAGGGAGTCGTATATGTATATAAGGTAGTCAATGATACCGTCAAATCAACACCGGTTGAGGTGACCCATCGTCTGAACAATATTGCGATTCTGAAATCAGGTTTACAGAAAGGAGATATCGTTGCTGCAAAAGGTTTGGGCCAGCTGAGAAACGGAGCGCCAATCCAGCCGGTGAAAACCGCATTTGATTCAATTGTGAAGGTTAAACCGATCATGTAAAAAAATTAAAAGATGTTAAAAACATTCATAGAAAGACCGGTCCTCTCCACCGTTATATCAATCATAGTCGTTATCCTCGGTATCTTGGGTATTATTGCACTGCCGGTTACCCAGTATCCGGAGATTGCGCCGCCAACCGTACAGATTTCGACCAACTATCCGGGTGCGAACGCCCAGACGGTACTCGAAAGTGTGATCATCCCGATTGAAGAACAGGTCAACGGTGTGGAGGGAATGGACTATATCAGTTCAACCGCCACCAATACGGGTAATGCAACCATCCAGGTATTGTTCAAACAGGGAATCGATCCGGATATTGCAGCGGTAAACGTTCAAAACCGTGTGGCAAGGGCAACTCCATTGCTGCCGGCAGAGGTGAATCGTGTGGGTGTGGTCACTCAGAAACAGCAGACCAGCTCACTGATGTTCATCACCTTCTATTCTACCGTTCCTCAATTTGACCGAACATTTATTCAGAACTTCATGAACATCAACGTGGTACCTGAACTGAAGAGGGTAACCGGCGTTGGTGATGCAAACGTTTTGGGAAGCCGTACCTATGCCATGCGTGTCTGGCTCGATCCGGTCAAAATGGCAAATTACGGTCTGGTTCCTTCAGATATTACAAGTGCTATCAACGAAGAGAGTTTGGAGGCAGCCGCAGGTTCATTTGGTGAAAACAACGGTGAGACTTTTAATTATGTCATTCGATACAGCGGTAAATACAGCGATGAACAGCAATATGAAAACATCGTAATCAAAGCACTTCCAAACGGCGAAACGCTTTATCTGAAAGATGTTGCAAAAATTGAACTCGGCGCACAAAGCTATGTGGGTTATTCAAAAACCAACGGAATGGATGCGGTGGGTGTTTCAATCTATCAGACACCGGATTCAAACGCACAGGATATCATCATCAATCTGAAAAAGAAACTGGAGGAATTGAAAGTAAATTTCCCGGAAGGCCTGAATTACACTGTGGTATTTGACACCAACCAGTTTTTGGATGCATCGATTTCAAAAGTGGTGAGTACACTGATCGAAGCATTTATACTGGTGTTCCTGGTGGTATTTATCTTCCTTCAGGATTTCCGTTCAACACTGATTCCGCTGATTGCGGTTCCGGTTTCGATCGTGGGTACTTTCTTCTTCCTCAATCTGTTCGGTTATTCGATCAACTTATTGACTCTGTTTGCACTTGTACTTGCCATCGGTATTGTGGTGGATGACGCCATAGTTGTCGTCGAGGCGGTGCACGCCAAGGTTGAAAAGGAAAAGCGGGCAGGGAAAGAAGCCACTTATGATGCGATGAAGGAAATTGCAGGCGCAATCATATCGATCACACTGGTGATGGCATCCGTATTTATTCCGGTAACCTTTATTCAGGGACCGACGGGTGTGTTCTATCAGCAGTTTGGTATCACACTGATTGTTGCGATCATCATTTCGGCTGTCAACGCGCTTACACTCAGTCCGGCACTGTGTGCTTTGGTACTGAAGGTACCCGAAGAGGACAACGGAAAAAAGAAAAATATACTCAGAAGATTTTTTGACGGATTCAACAAAGTCTTTAAATCAGTCACCCACGGATATGCAAGAAGTTTCGGCTTTCTGATTCGCCACAAATGGGTGACTTTCCTGATTCTTGCGCTTTGCGGGGTCGGAATCTTTATTGCAAACAATACGATGAAAAGCGGTTTTGTACCCAACGAAGACCGTGGATTCATCATCGGTAACTTTGAATTGCCGGCAGGTGCATCATCTGACCGTGTGGCTGCTGTTCAGGAAGAATTTTATGCAAAAGCATCACAAATTCCTGGTGTCAGAATGATTACACTGGTTTCCGGATTCAGCTTTGTATCTGGTCAGGGATCCAACTACGGTATGGCGTGGATTACTTTGGACGGATTTGACCAAAGAAAAGAAGAATCAAAATCTGTGGATGCAATCACCGGACAGCTGTTTGGAATTGCTGCAACAATTCCGGAATCAAAAATGATATTCTTTACGCCGCCGAGCATTCCGGGATTTGGTATCGCATCAGGTTTTGAGCTGAATCTTCAGGACAAATCAGGCGGAAGTCTGACCAATTTTGACGAAGTGGCTCAGGGCTTTATTGGTGAACTGATGAAACGACCCGAAATCCAGTATGCACAAACTTCATTCAATACAAATTATGCACAATATGAAATCGAACTGAATGTCCCCAGAGCAAAACAGTCGGGTGTTTCGGTAAGTTCGATCTTCAATGCGCTTCAGGGTTATATCGGTGGAATCTATGCGGCTGACTTCACAAAATTCGGTAAACAGTACCGTGTGATGATTCAGGCACAGCCAAAAGACAGAGCCGGAGAAAGCGATCTGCAGAAGATATTTGTCAGAACCGCTTCGGGCGAAATGGCGCCGATCACTCAGTTTATGAGTCTGAAAAAGATATACGGCCCTCAGAACATTACCCGATTCAACCTGTTTACATCTGCAAAAATCTCGGGTGCGCCAAATCCGGGTTACAGTACGGGTGATGCTCTGGCTGCGGTACAGGAAGTCAGTTCAAAAACGCTGTCAACCAATTACGGATATGATTTTTCAGGTCTGAGCCGTGAAGAGAGCAAAGCGGGAAATCAGACGCTGATGATCTTTATCCTCTGTCTGATCTTTGTTTACTTCGTACTGTCTGCCCAATATGAAAGTTATCTGCTGCCGCTGTCGGTGCTGCTGTCGCTTCCGGGCGGTGTGATGGGTGCCTATTGGGCGCAGAAACTTGCAGGACTTGAAAACAATATTTATTTCCAGATCGCACTGATCATGCTGGTCGGACTGTTGGCCAAAAATGCGATTTTGATTGTTGAATTTGCAATCCAGAGAAGAAGACACGGTGAGACGATTGCTGCTGCCGCACTGAACGGTGCAAAAGCGAGATTCCGTCCGATCCTGATGACTTCGTTTGCATTTATACTGGGGATTATGCCGTTGGTTGTATCAACCGGTGTGGGTCATATCGGTAACCGATCAATCGCAACCGGTGCAGCTTTTGGACTTTTGGTCGGAACCATCGTGGGATTATTCAATATTCCGGTGTTGTTTGTGGTATTCCAGTGGCTGCAGGAAAAAATCAGTCCGGTTAAATTTGACAAAAAGCAAATTACAGAATAAAATGAAGAATTTAAAATACATAGCAATCGTTTTGGTACTGTCTGTCCTCCACTCCTGTCTGGCTGTGAAGGAATATCAGCGGCCCGAAAATGAAGTGGTCAACGAACAGGCGTTCAGAACCGATCATATCGCTCAGGACAGTTTGAGTTCTGCAAATCTTTCGTGGAAAGAAATTTTCAAAGACGACAAACTGACCGGATATATACAGCAGGCTTTGGAAAATAATCTGGACATCAGAATCGCACTCAAAAATATTGATGCTGCACAGGCTTATCTGAAACAGGGCAAAGCTGCTTATTTTCCGACAATCAGCGGAAATGCATCTTATACTTATGCGAATCCTTCGCTGAACGGTCCTCAGGGAATAAGTCTTGACAAAAGAACAGATCTGAACCAGTACGAACTGTCAGCCGGTCTTTCCTGGGAAGCAGATATCTGGGGAAAAATCAGAAGCAATGAAAGAGCTGCAGCCGCTTCTTATATGCAGACCATTTCTGCGCATCAGGCGGTAAAATCAGAACTGGTCGCTGCGGTGGCTTCTTCTTATTATCAGCTGTTGGCTTTGGATGAACAGAAAAAAATCATTCAGGAAACCATTCAAAATCTGGAAGAAAGCCTTGAGACGATGAAACTGCTGAAAGATGCAGGAAATGTGACCGAAGTTGCTGTACAGCAGACTGAAGCACAGCTGCTCAACGGCAAATCGCTTTTGGTCGATACCGATAATCAGATCAAGCTGACTGAGAATTCATTTTGCATACTGCTTGGTGAAAATCCGCATCAGATCGAAAGAAATTCACTGGCACAGCAACAGCTGAACGGCGATTTGAATACCGGCGTACCGGTGGAACTGCTGAGCAATCGTCCCGATGTGATGGCTGCCGAATACGGTCTGATCAATTCGTTTGAGCTGACCAATGCGGCGAGAAGCAATTTCTATCCTTCATTGAGGCTGAGTGCAAGCGGCGGTCTTCAGAGTCTTGAATTTGACAAACTGTTCAATGCAAATTCACTGTTTGCATCGCTGGTCGGTTCTTTGACACAGCCGATACTGAATGCCCGTCAGGTCAGAACCCAGTACGAAGTGAGTCGTGCACAGCAGGAACAATCACTGTTGAATTACAAAAAAACAATTCTGAATGCAAGCCGTGAAGTTTCTGATGCGCTTTACACTTTTGACGCAAACAGCGAAAAGGCAACATTGAAACAAAGCGAATACGAAGCATACAACAATGCTTACAATTATTCTGAAGAGCTGCTCAAATACGGTATGGCGACCTATCTGGACGTGTTGACCGCCAAAGGAAATGCGTTGAATGCACAGTTGGGTCTTGTGAATTCGGAATTTGGAAAACTTAACGCTGTCGTTCAGCTGTACAAAGCAATCGGCGGCGGCTGGAGATAAAATTTTTTTATATTAGTTAGTTGGTTAGGGACGGCCTCCGATTGGAGGCTGTTTTTTTTATTTGAAGAAGTTCAAAAACTTTGGACAAATGCCAAAAATTAATTTTTACTTTGGCTAAAATCATTATTTTTGCAAACCAAATGCTCACGTGGTGAAATTGGTAGACACGCCATCTTGAGGGGGTGGTGTCCTAAGGATGTACCGGTTCGAATCCGGTCGTGAGCACTTCGACAGAAAACCGTTTCTTTTTGAGACGGTTTTTTTATTTCAACCGGAGATCAGTATAAAATTATAGAGAAATATTTCAATTCTCTTACGGTAGAGACGCACGGCCGTGCGTCTCTACATCCGTTAAACCGTACGCTTCTGCAACATTCAACCGTGTGTTTCAAAACCCATTATATCGCACAATTTCACAACCATCAATCCGTAGGCATTTACATTCATCATACCGAGACGCACGGCCGTACGTCTCTACTGATTTCAACATTTTTTACTCAAAATTTCATAGCACTTAAATTCAGTTGATCATGCGATGTTTTTAGTCGATTTTGGATGTTAATGTGCGAAAATTAAACCCATAAAAAGCAGTTTTCAATATTTTTCTTAAATTTAGCTGACCTATGCTTTATGAAATACTCAATACCATCCTAATCCTCGGCTCGATTCAGGGTTTGATTTTCTGTTTTATTGCACTGTATTCCAAAAGATTAAGAAACAGAAGCACCATTGCACTTGTGCTTTTGATACTGGTATTGTCGCTGAATAATATTCAGTATTATTTTCTAAATACCGGAATGATCAGCCTAGAAAACTTTTTTGAAATTATCTATATTCCATATTCCGCACTAATCGTTGGGCTTTACTATCTGTATGTGCTGCTATTCCTGTTTCCGGATGCCAAAATTTCGAGAAAACAAAGACTGCTGTTTGTTCCGTTTGTCATATTTCTGTCGGTTTCGCTGATCTATAAAATCAGCAGTTTCTTTTCAATTTCGGATGGAAGAACCTTTCTCTATTACGAACGTTTTGTCGATTTTCAGGAATTCTTCCTGGTAGGATTCACCCTGTTCGTCATGATTTATGTTTTCAGGCTGATATCGAAATACGAACATCTGAGGAGCCGTGAAATCAAAGCAAACGGAAGGAGTCAGCTGAATTGGATGAAGATGATCACCATGACGCTTCTGGGTTTGTGTCTGATCTGGGCTGTATTTTCACTGATGGATTTGTTTTTTAATTCAAATCATTACGAATATTATTACATTCTTTGGGTTTCGATTGCAATCACCATTTATGGGTTGGGGCATTTGGGCATTTATCATTTCGGTGTGCAGCAGTATGAACTGTTAAACGATAAAAGAAATTTAAAAACGATAGCGGAAACTTCGAAAAAGGCCGAAAACAAAAGCGATTTGATCATTTCATTTGAAAAACTGATTACCGAGAAAAAAAGATTTACAGATTCATCTCTTTCACTGAACGGAGTGGCATCAGAACTCGATTTGAACAAAACCTATCTGTCAAGAGTGATCAATTCCGAATTGGGAACCGGCTTTTCGGATTATGTCAACCGATTGAGAATTGAGGAAGCAAAGGACTGCATGTCTGTCCCGAAATTCAATCATTACAGTCTGGTTTCCATCGGTTTGGAAGTGGGATTCAATTCAAAGTCCGCATTCAATTCCGCATTTAAAAAATATACCGGACTCACACCTTCAGAATACAGAGAAAAACTGAACCGTGAACAGCTTGTCTCAAAATAACAAAAGACCCGCCAAGTTGGGTCTTTCATCAATTATGAGTTTTCAGGTCAAATAAACTTCCGTAATAATTTTTCAATTCTGATTAAGGTTGGTTGCAAAAGTTATTTATGAAAGAGTGATTACTGACTGTTTCAAAAAAACCATTACGGAAGTTCCTTCAGTATTTATTGGTACGAAAATAAATTTAATTAAAAAAACGGGGTCTTGCATTTTTACATTTGTAAAGAATCCGTACATCTATTTTGAAACAATATTTGAATCGGATAAATCTGATCGGTATATTATGCTGTATATCTGTCAGTTATGCTGGAAACCATTGAGATTGGAAAATTGGAGAAACGCCGGATTATTTTAAAGTTTTTTGGAAATAAGAGTCTTTTTTAATTTTTGGACATAAAAAAACTCCGGAAAACCGGAGTTTTAAAAGTCACATTTAGACTTTGTGCCCATGGCCGGAGTCGAACCGACACACCCGAAGGCACTACCACCTGAAGATAGCGTGTCTACCAGTTTCACCACATGGGCTCTAATAGGGATGCAAAAATAATTATTTTAACCGAATATGAAACAAAAAATCAAAAATCTTTACTGAATTTTAAAAGAGTTTTTCAGGTTGTAAGCTTCTATGATTTCTTCCATCGGATAATCAAACCAGTCGGTCTGTTTTTTGATTTTGTAATCTTTGTCCAAATCGAGCCAGATCACAAACTCATTTCCTTCAACCGGTTTGCCGTTGTAAGTATAGGGCATTGATTTGCCGGTAACGACAATCGTCGAATCGTTGGTCACGATTTTCCTGATTTCGATGCTCTGATCTGTCTGGTATTTAAAGTTCTGATCTTTCCAGCCGTAAAACTGTTCAAACAGAAATTTCGGATCATTGGTATCTGATTCAAAACTCACATTTCTGTATTCAAAATCGGCCGAATAAAATGACAAAATCCGATCGAGTTCTTTTCTTTTCGAAAACAGATCGAGATAATTCTCGGCGATTTTTTGGGTTTTATTTTCAGTGGAAGCAGTGCAGGAAAAAAGCAATCCGGCTGCAAACAAAAACAATATCGTCCTTTTCATCATTTTTTCACTCTTTTTAAATACTGTTCGGGTTCAAAATAAGTCAGACTGTCGGTGAGTGCCACCCAGGTGTTGCTGTCTGAATAAGCCCAATTTTTTACTGAAATTTTTCCGCTTTTGACTGACAGACCCATGATGGTACCGTCATTCACCTTCTGCCACGAACCGTTGGCATGTTTGCCGTTCTCGCTGATGTTGAAGGTTTCGTCATTGATAATCAGTTCAACCTCTTTTCCGTTGATTTTGCCTTTATAAGTCCCTTTGTACTGAATGTTTTCAGGATTTACATTTTCCTCGTCCTCATCTGCCGCATATTCGACATTTCCGGACGAATCGGCATTGTTCTTGTCTTTCTTTCCGCACGAAAATGCAAGGAAACCGATAAACAATAAAGTCAGGATTTTCTTCATCTTTTTGGTTTGTATTTTCAACGGCTGTACGCCTGATTTATTACATTATTTTTTTACAAAATTCTCAATGTCCTCTTTTGAAACCGGATTTCCGCCCAGGATCAGCATCCGCTCCACTACGTTTCTCAATTCGCGGATGTTTCCTGTCCAGTCGTATTCTTTCAGGATTTTGATGGCTTCTTTTGAAAATTCCTTGACCGGCATACCCGAATTTTCTGAAAGCTGAATGGCAAAATGTCTGACCAGATTTTCAATGTCTTCCCTCCTGTCGTTCAGTCCCGGCACTTCAATTAAGATTACCGCCAGTCTGTGATAAAGGTCCTCTCTGAAACGGCCTTCTTTGATTTCTTTTCTCAGATTTTTATTGGTCGCAGCAATCACACGGACATCCACTTTGATTTCTTTGTCGCCGCCCACTCTTGTGATTTTGCCTTCCTGAAGCGCTCTGAGCACCTTTGCCTGTGCGGAAAGACTCATATCGCCAACTTCATCCAAAAAGATGGTTCCGCCGTCTGCCAGCTCAAATTTTCCTTCTTTGTCTTTGTAAGCGCCTGTAAATGAACCTTTGACATGACCAAACAATTCGCTCTCAATCAATTCTGAAGGAATTGCGGCACAGTTCACTTCGACCAGCGATCTTCTGTTTCTCGAACTTTTTTCATGGATCTGATGCGCAACCAGTTCTTTTCCCGAACCGTTCGGACCGGTGATCAAAACTCTGGCATCGGTATCTGCCACTTTGTCGATGATTTCACGAATTCCGGAAAGCGCTTTTGATTCGCCGACCATCTCATACTGTTTGGCAACTTTTCTTTTCAGTGCTTTATTTTCTGTGGTCAGTTCACGATTTTGGGTAATCAGCACTTTTTTGTCAAGCGCATTTCTGACGGTGCTCAAAAAGCGGTTCAGATCGGGCGGTTTCGAGATATAATCAAAAGCTCCTTTTTTGATGCAGTCCACAGCGGTTTCAATATCGCCATGACCCGATATCATAACAAAAGGAAGGTCGGGATTGTTTTCAAGCGCTTCGACAAGCACCTGTACACCGTCTTTTTTTGGCATTTTTATATCGGTAATCACCAGATCATAATCATTCTCAGAAATTTTCGCAAGACCTTCTTCACCATCGGCTGCCAGATCCACTTCATAATCCTTGTCCTCGTCGAGCAAAATGTTTTTGATCACATTGCTGATTGCGGACTCGTCTTCAATAACCAATATTCTGGGCATATTTTTTCTTTTGGGTTCCCAAATATAACAGCTATTCGGCAATCAGAAAAATGAAGCGGCTATTTCCTGAAAATAAAATAGACCGCGAGCACCAGAAATACAAATCCGATCAGATGATTGGTTTTCAGCGCCTGATCTTTAAAGACGATGATTGTAAAAATCGAAAAAACCACCAGTGTGATCACTTCCTGTATCACCTTGAGTTCCCACAGATTAAACGGTCCGCCGTTTTCAACAAATCCGATCCGGTTGGCGGGCACCTGAGCGCAATATTCAAAAAAAGCAATCAGCCAGCTGAAGAGGATGACTTTGAAAAGACTCAAACCCGAAAACCAGGAATAATCCTTTAATTTCAAATGACCGTACCAGGCAAGCGTCATAAAGCTGTTGGAGACGATCAGCAGGAGGATGGTGTAAACTGCTTTCATTTTTTGAGGAATTTGACGGCTAAAGATAAGACAGCCATCTCTGATTTTGATTTTTTGCTGTCAAAAAA
This sequence comes from Flavobacteriia bacterium, assembly GCA_019455045.1. Taxonomy (GTDB): domain Bacteria; phylum Bacteroidota; class Bacteroidia; order Flavobacteriales; family Weeksellaceae; genus Moheibacter. Next base: position 3,895 of record JACFND010000018.1, on the reverse strand, counting down.
ATTATTTGTAACTATGTCAGAATAAAATCAAACCCTAAAACTCAAATCATGAAATTAAAGAAATTTTTGCTGGTTCCGGTCTTTTTGGTATTTGTTTCCAGCTCGGGATTCAGCGGTGTTTCACAATCCGACAGCTTTGTGCATCATGATCATACCGAACATATTGAAGCAACCTGCACCGGAAAGAAAGACTGTCGCGCATGCAAAAACTGCAAATACTGCAAACACTGCTCAAAGCAGGGCGGTACTTGCGGCGTGTGCAAATAATGTAATAAAGAAATTTTGAGGTTAACAGTGCATTTTAGGGGAGCACACTACTCCCCTCAAAAGCACCGTTTTCTGACCATTATTCCGATCAGACAATTGGAATAAAGAGAGGGTCAAAAACAATACAAACACGGCTGTCGAATTTTGGGGCTTAGGGTTGGTTTAAAGAGTTCGGCCGGCCGTTTTGTCAGTTAAGTACAAACTTAAAATAGAATTATTGTTTGTGAAATACTCCTTTGGGAGTATATTTTCAATTAAAACGCTGGTCTTTTCAATTTCAGTTTTATAAATTTATCCCAGACAAAAAATAAAACAGTATAAATGGAAATCACATATTACGGTCATTCCTGTCTAAGAATTGAAACCGAAGGCAAAAATCTTTTGGTCGATCCGTTTCTGACGGGCAATCCGAAGGCGGCAGAAATCGATCCGAATTCAATATCAGCAGATTATATTATTCTCACCCACGCTCATTTTGATCATATTTCGGATGCGGAACAGATTGCAAAACGAAGCGGCGCACTGATTATCTGTAACCACGAAATGGCAATGCACTATCAGTCAAAGGGTTTTGAATGTCACGAAATGAATTTTGGCGGATCCAAAGAATTTGATTTTGGAAAACTGAAAATGGTTTACTCCACTCATTCTTCATCATTTCCTGACAATTCATACGGCGGCAATCCGGCGGGATTTGTGCTTTCATCCGGCGGAAAAACAATTTATCTGGCGGGAGATACCGCGCTGACAATGGATATGAAACTAATCCCAATGTTTTTTAAACTCGATCTGGCTGTTTTGCCGATTGGCGGAAATTTCACAATGGACATTGACGAAGCGGTTGTAGCCGCTGAGTTTGTCGAATGCGACAAAATACTGGGCATACATTATGATACCATGCCGATTATTGAAATTGATCATGAGACAGCAAAAAAGAAATTTACAGAAAAAGGAAAAGAGCTGATACTGCTCAATTCCGGAGAAAGCATTGAAGTCTGAAATCGAATCGGCAAATCATGAAAGCAAACGAACCCCTGATCAAAGATCTGAAGGAAAGATGGGCCGAAATCGGTCATTACAAAACCACAAATGAACTGAAATTTGAGATTGAGTTTTATAAAAAGATGCTCAATATCTTTCAGATTGGGCCTTCATTCTTTATGATTTTTAATCCGCCGGCTTCAAATATTGAATATGCTTCGCCTGAAATCGGCAGCGTGCTCGGTTACAATCCGGAAGAATATGATACCCAGACTTTTCTGAGGATCATCCATCCGGAAGACCTGCCCTATTTTGCAGATTTTGAAGATACGGTTGTGAATTTTAAAATGAATCTTCCGGCCGACAAACTGATGAAATACAAAAGCCGTTACGATTTTCGTATGAAACGGGCCGATGGAGAATATGTTCGGATGATGCAGCAATCGGTCACCATTCAGACTGATGACGATGGTGCTGTGCTGAGAAATTTTGTGGTCTATACCGATATATCGGAACTGAAACACGACAATCGGATGTCGCTTTCGTTTATCGGTTTGGAAGGCGAACCTTCATTTATCAATGTTGAAACCAGCGGAAAATTCATACCGGGCAAAGAAATTCTGACCGAACGCGAAAAGGAAATTGTAAGGATGCTTTCAAAAAATCTTTCAACCAAAGAAATCGCCGGACGGCTGTCAATCAGTCCGCTGACAGTCAAGACACACAGGAGAAACATCAGCCAAAAAACAAATACTTCGACGGTGCTTGAACTGGTGATGAAATCGATTGAAAAAGGATGGATTTGAGATGAAATTCTTTATCGGACAAAATCAATCGTCATCATACTCATCATCTTCATCAAAAAAATTCAGTTCATCCGACCGCTGTTCATAGTCCGGCCCGATACCCGGCGGATTGAACAAGCCCCATTCGTCGGTGATAAAATGTTTGGGATTGAAACCGGCCACCCAATCGACAAACAACAATCTGAATTCCTCAATCTGCTCACGGACAAGCAGGTAATACTGCACATCCTTAAATCCGTACATGTCCAATGAATGATAACTGACCATCAGATCGCGTGCAGCCTTTCGGATCAGGGTTGCATTTTCCATCTTCTGGTCATACAGCTTCACAGCGAAAGCACCGGCCAGTTTCGCCTGAATCAGCATGCTGTCGCTCCTCAGCTGAGACTTCATATATTCCAGATGCTCATTGTCCTCCGGAAAAAGCTCAATTATCCGCTCGATGGTCTCAAAAATTTCCTGAGATTTTTTGAAGATGGGCGAGTTGCGGTAGGCTTTCATTTTTTTTTGTTTTTGTAAAGGTAGGGAATGGAGTGATTGGATAGTTTAATGAGTTTTAAGATTTATATTATAATTAAAATGATTTTCATATAAATACCACTATAAAAATAATAAGGAAATCGATTTTATGGATAATTCCTATTTAAATAAATATCGGATGAATTTCATAAATTCCTACAATAAATTTTATTATTTTTGGTTTAATACCTAGAAGGCTTGCTTGTTAATTATAATCTAATATGTTTCATACATTTGCAAATCCATAAAGTGAATGACACAAATCAATTACATACAGGAAATTGCCAAATTTGGTTTAATGAATGATACAGACAGTCTTCTGAAGTCATTAAACGAGTTAATTGATTTTTACAAAAATTCAAAAAAGAATAACCTTGCGTTAAAATTACAGTCGGTAATCAAAGATGCCAAACAATATCAGGGCAAATTAACCAAAGTAGGTTCTGACTATTATTTCCAGCAAAGAAATGAGAAGGAAATAAGTGAATTAGTTATTGATAAATTCAGGTCAGAATATTCTTTAAAAGATTTAATTGCAGACAAAATACTAATCTCTGATTTAAAGCAATTTATCAAAGAGAACCAGTCTGTCAGTTTATTGCAAAAACATGAATTGCCGGTTTCAAATAAACTTCTTCTTCATGGTCCTTCGGGCTGTGGTAAGACATTGGCTTCTTATGTAATTGCAGGTGAATTGGAAAGACCTATGTATGTAATAAATCTAGGTGCCATAGTTTCTTCCAAATTGGGTGAAACCGGTAAAAATCTTGCAAAGGTTTTCAAATATGCTTCGCAGGAAGAAAGCATCATATTTATAGATGAATTTGATTCAATCGGTAAATTAAGGGACTATAATCAGGATCACGGGGAAATGAAAAGAGTAGTAAATACGATTCTTCAGCTTTTTGATTTTCTTCCCGAAAGAACCATCGTGATCGCAGCTACCAATCAGGAAAAGATGATTGATGAAGCACTTTTGCGCAGATTTGATGTCAATTTAAAATTCTCATTGCCGGGCGAAGAGCAAATCAAAGAACTTATCAATCTTACACTAAGAAACAGTAAATTCCAAAAACCTGCTGATCAGGAATTGTCAACTGTAATAAAGAAGTGTAAGGGTTTGAGTTATTACAGTATTCAAAAAACTTTGGTAAATACTGTCAAGAAAACTTTATTGGATAATTTGGAAAATAAGAAAGTTGATATTTCTGTCAATTTTAAAGTTTGGCTGGAACTCATTGAAAAAGAAAAGAAAGCATTGAAAGTGGGACACTATCCCATAAAGTGTGTAAGTTGAAAAATCATCATCGGGATTTATATTT
>JACFND010000082.1 GCA_019455045.1 Flavobacteriia bacterium | reverse complement strand
AAAAAAAATGAAAAATCTGCTCACTATAATTCTCAGTCTCAGTTTATTCACTGCAATCGGCCAAATCAATCCGAAAACAAAATGGGGCAATGTGTCACAGGAAGAAATCGATTACAAAGCGGTTGATTTTGATCCGGATGCGGCCGCAGTCATATTGTATGAAGAAGGAAATACGGTGATTGAAACTTCTTTTGCAACCACAATTTACAGAAGGATTAAAATTCTGAATGAAAGAGGTTTGGAAGCTGCTAATCAGGAAATCCGGTATTATTCCGGAAACAGTCTTCAAAGGATCATTTCGATCAAAGCACAGACGATCAATTTTGAAAACGGAAAAGCAGTGACTTCGGCGGTTGACAAAAATTCATTTTTTGATACAAATTTGAATGAATTCTGGTCGGTTAAAAAATTTGCATTTCCAAATGTAAAGGTCGGTTCGATCATCGAATTTGAATACAAATTTGACGACAAAAGCAACAATATCGATGCATGGCGTTTTCAGCACGAATATCCGACACTGTACAGCCAGTATGAAATTTCAAACCGTTCGTCGGCAGACTTCACATCGCTGACCATCGGTGATGAGGCGATCAAGCTGGCAAAAAAATATGAGAAATCGGGAATCACAAAATGGGTATTGAAAAATCTGCCGAGTTACAACAGCATTCCGTTTTTGTACAATCCCGAAGATGCTTCTGAAAGAATTTCGTTTCAGCTCAAAGGTTATATGAAACAGGGCGGCGATGCATTGGGTCACACCAATAAATACCAGAGTGTGATGACCACCTGGAAGGAACTGAACAAACAAATCAGCGACGAATACATCAAATTTTCAAATGACGGAACCGGAAAAGAAATTGCGGCTTCGATTCCGGACGGAAAAAATGATATGGAAACCCTGGAAAACGTTTTCAAATATTTCAAAGCAAATTACAATTGGAACCAGTATTACGGCTTCAGTCCGAGAAAGACAAACCGAGAAGTTGAAAAGACAAAATCGGGAAATTCTGCCGATCTGAATTTGTTGATGAATACGGTCTTGAAATCAAAAGATCTGAAACCCGAGCTGGTGCTGATCAGTACCAGAAGAAACGGAAAACCGATTGGAAATTATCCGTATCTCGGTCAGTTTGATTCATTGGTGAATGTAGTAAAAGCTTCTGACGGAACGCTTTATCTGATTGATGCTTCCGATATGACTTTTGGTTTGGGTTATGCGCCTTTGCAGAATTACAACTATTCGGGTCTGCTGGTCGACCCTCAAAAAGAAGCTTTTATCGAGCTGACTCCTCCGATTTCAGATTATCAGTCCACACAAACTTATGTGGTGAAAGACAATCATTTTGCAATTACACGAATTGAAAAAAGAAGCGGATATTTCAGACAGCAGGACAGAAAAATTCCGGCGGGTGTGATCAAATACAATCCGATTGCAAATTCTCTGGATCTGAGGACAAATGAAATCAATTCTCAGACAAAAGATGCTGAAGATCAGCAGATGGAAAGGATACAGTCCGAAACGGTTGATTTTGCGAATGCAAACTTTATTGCATTTTCAAATCCGCTGAAGGACATCATCTCGACCTATAAATTATTTGAAAAAGACAGAGAAAGAGCGCTTGAATTTGATTTTCCTTTTCATTACAATGTGAATGCGGTACTCGAAATTCCTGATGGTTTTAAAGCTGAAATTCCGGCGGGATATGATGCTCAGTCGATGGCTTCAAACAAAGATCTGGGTTACATACAGTCGGCTGAAATCAAAAACGGGAAACTGATTTTGCATGCGGAATTTTATCTGGCAAAACCGGTTTTGTCAAGGAATTACAATGAAATCAAATCGTTTTTTGATAAAATCATTCAGGATTCAAACAAGTCATTGCTGATCAAAAAACAATGAAACTGATCTGTTCCTTTTTGGCTTTATCGATTTCTGTTTCAGCATTTTGTCAGCTAAATCCGAAGACGAAATGGGGAAATGTAAATCAGACGGAATTTGATTATACCGAAGTTCCGTTTGAAAAAGATGCGGCTGCGGTAATCCTTTACGAAAGCGGTGAGCTGACCATTGCAGCCGTGGACAATGAAAACAAAAGATACAGAAGAATCAAAATTCTAAAGGAAGAAGGCAAGGCTTATGCAAACCAGGAAATTGTTTACTATGACTTTTTTTCTTTTGATGAAATCAAGAACATAAAGGCACAGTCGATCAATCTGGTCGATGGTAAAATTGTAAAAACAGCAGTAAAAAACAGTGAGATATACACCACTAAAACCGGTGAATACCAAAGAACAATACGATTTGCAATTCCAAATGTAAAAGTGGGCACCATTATAGAAGTTGAATTTTCGGCTGTCGGAGTCAACAACTTTGCTATTGAACCCTGGCAATTTCAGCACGAGATTCCAACATTGTACAGCACATTCGAGATAAATGTCCAGGCGCCGGTTGATTATACACCGATTTGTCTGGGCGAGAAAATTGTAAAATATGCCAAAGAAAATCAGAGAAAAAGAGAGTATCTGAATGTTTGGACGGTTGAGGATTTGGCAAGCATTGATAAAATTCAGTTTGCATACAACAAAACAGATGCAGCCGAAAAAATAATCTTTCAACGGAAAGGATACAGAAATGTCAATTTTGATTATGTAAACGAGGTTTCGTCCTGGTTTGATCTGAGAAACACCATCATTGAATCAAATTCAAAAAAGATCAATCTGACAGCTGTCAATAAAATTTCGCTCAATATTTCACCCGGTCTCGACGAACAGGATCAGTTAGACAAGGTGCTGAATTATTTCAGAGAAAATTTCAAATGGAACGGCAGTTACCGAGTCCAATCGATCCGAACTTTTGCCGAAATCGAAAAAGAAAAGAAAGGAAATTCGGCAGATCTCAATCTGCTGCTGAATCATCTGCTCAAAAAGAAAAATATACAGTCGGAGCTGGTGCTGGTCAGTCAGCGTGACAACGGAAGGGTAAAAGTGATTTCTCCTTTTGCCAATCAGTTCAATAACTTTGTCAATTTGGTCAAAATGAAGGATGGCAGAACATTTTTTATTGATGCTGCTTATCTCCCGACAAAAGATTATGATTTTATGCCTTTGGACAATTTCAACCAGTACGGACTGATTCTCGATACCGGCGCAGACCGTTTTATCGTGATGAATCCGCCGATGTCAGAATATCATTCGGTTCAGAATTACAGTTTGAAAGACGGAAAATTTATTTATATAAGAAATGACAAAAGAAACGGATATTTCAAAAAAAATCTGTACGAATTGTCCAATGAATGGGGGAAATACAACGATCAGACTCAGAGTCTGGATCTGTTTTTAAAAGATGTAAAAACGGATTTCAAAGAATCGGATGAAAGCAATTTTGAGATGGAACGAATGATTTCGGAGTCGTCGGAATTGGCCGACAACAGTTTCTATCAGATCGAAAATCCGCTGAAACCGGTGATTTCTCAATTCAAACTTTATGAAACAGATCGCGAAAGACCGCTTGAATTCAATTTTCCGTTTTATTACAAAACCGATCTGATCCTCGAAATCCCGGATGGCTATCGGGTCGAAATTCCGGAAGCTTATAAATCTCAAATTCAAACCAATTCAAAAGAACTGATGTATTTTCAAAATGCTGAAGTTGAAAACGGAAAACTGAAAATGCATTTTGAGTTTCTGCTCGGACAATCTGTTTTTGACAAAAATTATTCTGAAATCAAATCATTTTTTGACAAGATCATTCAGGATTCAAATAAATCACTGCTGCTGAAGAAATTATAAGTCAGAAACCATCAGATTGCAGCCTCTGACATCCGAATGATCAAAACGACCAAGGACTTTAAATGATCCGTCAGGATTTGATTTTCCCAAATCGTCGGTTGCAATAAAACTGCAGGAATTCAAATTGGCAAGATCGATCACATTGATTCCGCCGGTTCTTCCGACCGATGAATAAGACAGCGGATCTTCGGTGTCACGAATCAGAACCTTCATCCAGGGCGGAGTAACAAATCCCGCACCGCCGGTTGAATAAGCCTGAGAAAGCAGTTCGGTCATTCCGTATTCAGAATGGATTTGGTCAACGCCAAAACCGGTTTTCAAAATCGAATGCAGTTCGTCGCGGGTGATTTCTTTTTTCCGGCCTTTCATTCCGCCGGTTTCCATCACGATGGTGTTTTTCAGATTCATTTTGCGATTCTCAACAAAATCAATCAGCGCAAATGAAACACCGATCAGGATCGCCTTTCTTCCCTCCTCTTCATTTTTAATTAAATCACTATGCAATTCATCATGATTGTACAGATAAAATCCGCCTCTGCCCGACTGTTCAATCCAATAACCAACCATATCGATCAGCGATGAACCGCTTCTTTCAAGATAGGAAGGCAACAGTCCGAAAATAGTGTAATCCGAAAAATCTCCGTAGAAATATTTGAAACTGTGATTCAGACTTTCTCTGTAAAAATCAAGATTTGTAACAAAATGTCTGCTCCGTTCCATTCCCGAAGTACCCGAACTGGTGAATGTTTTTTCAACTTCCCTGTTTCCTGTAATCACCCGACGGTTTTTAAAAAACCGGATCGGCAAAAAAGGAATTTGTTCAATTGATTTGATTTGTTTCGGATCAACCCCAAGATAACCGATGAATTCAGCATACACCGGATTATTTTCAGCCTGAAAATTGAAGACAGCCAAAGCGGTTTCCTCAAATTCAGAACGGTTTTGGATATTGAAAATCTGATCCTTTGAAATCATCCGACAAAGTTAACCATTGTCAGCAATCGGATCGGCAGTCCGAAAATAAATTGTGCTTATTTGAAAATCTTTTCGGCTTCGGCTATGCTTTCGGGTTTTCCAACATCGATCAGATGGCTGCCGCTGTGGTCAAAACCCAGTATGTCTTCGGTTTTCATCAGTTCCATATAGGTCTTCATGATTGAAAATTTTCCGGATAAAGGCATCATCTCAAAAATCCTCGGATTGATGATATGGATACCGCTGAATGCCAATTCCTTCAAGGGTTCGTCTGTTGTCAGAATTTCCTCTCCGGTATTGTAATTCTTCCATCCGGCCAGCTGTCTGTTTTTTTTGAAAAGCAGTTTTCGGCTGCTTTCGCGATCTGAAACCGCAAGTGTGACCAATGGCTGATACTGATAATGAAACTGTATCAGATCTTCGAGATTCAGATCGGTGAGTATGTCCACATTCATCACCAGAAAAGACTGATCGCCGATCAGATTCTTTGCTTTGACCAGACCGCCACCGGTTTCGAGCAGTTCATCGGTTTCATCAGAAATTTGAATATGGATATCAAAATTGTTGTTTTGTTTCAGAAAATCAATAATCTGATCTGCAAAATGATGCACATTGATCGTCAGTTCAGAAACTCCGATTTCTTTCAGATATTCAATATTTCGTTCCAACAGCGTTTTTCCGTTCACTTCGGCAAGTGCCTTGGGATGATGATCTGTGAAGGGTTTCAGTCGTGTCCCCATTCCGGCAGCAAAGATCATTGCCTTGGGAAGACCGGTGGTGATTAGTTGCGTTCTGTCCATGTTCTTAATTTGTTGGGTGTTGGGTGTGGGATGTTGGGTGCAGTTTCAT